>DATJAL010000048.1 GCA_035516255.1 Chitinivibrionales bacterium
CATTCCCGCGCGCTTCGAAATTGGATTTCCGCTGCCTGCCAGTAAAAATTCCGGCGAGATTCCCGGATACCACTGCTGGGCTGAGTTCTTCAATCCGCAAAATGGATGGATCCCGGTCGACATTTCCGAGGCGTGGAAAAACCCTGTCAAAAAGGATTATTTCTTTGGCGCGCACGACGCCAACCGGGTGCAATTCTCAGTGGGGCGAGATATAAGGTTGAGCCCGCCGCAACAGGGCGAGCCTTTGAACTACTTTGTTTATCCCTATGTAGAAGTTGCCGGACAGGAATATCCGCGGGTGAGCCTGAACTTCTCGTTTGCGGACGTCGAGCAGGGCGCGCGGGCGTCGTTACAAACGGGCAACTGAGCTCAAGGTTCAGGTTAGAAACAGCCTCGCCGAATTGTGAACAGGATGTTAGAATCATCTGCCCGGAAACGGGTGCTCCTCCCCGACCGTGTTTCCCGGTTCTGAATTATGCGCGCGAACAGTTCCAGCCCCAACCACGCCAAATTGAGTACTCCGCAAATTCAGGCACAGCTTATTTTTGAGCGCATGGCTCGCTCCACGGCGCGGCTTTCAAAGAGCCCGGCGCCGGAAAATGTGCATCGTTTCCGGACAAACAGCCGGCGAGTGGAAGCCCTGGTCAGCGAGCTTGCCCCGGAAACGCGCAATAAAAGGAAATTGTTGAAGCTGCTTTCGAAACTCAGAAAACGAGCGGGCAAGCTCCGAGATCTCGATGTGGAAACGGCGTTTTTAAAGGAGCTGAAAATTCCCGACCGGCAAAATCATCGCGCTCAGATGCTCGAGTTGCTGGCCGAAGAGCATGCGCGGCGCTCGCGCAAACTCTCAAAAGCGGCGGACCCGGCGAGTTTGCAGGAGTTGCGGAAACGGCTTCGCCGGGAACAGGACGAAATCAAACTTGATGGAATTGACCCTCTGCGGTTAGCGGCGAACTCATTGCCGAAGCTCGGCCGGGCGCCTATGACCGAGAAAACTCTGCATGCGTTTCGCATCGCGGCGAAACATGCGCGCTATTTGGCCGAGCTGGCTGGCGAAGCTCCCGCGGCCAA
>DATJAL010000049.1 GCA_035516255.1 Chitinivibrionales bacterium
GAGGAATAATATTTCTTCCTTTATTTTTTCCAGCGGCTTGTGGCCCTCGAGCCGCTGGCGGTAGCAGCCCCGGCAGTGCAGGTTGCAGATGTCGGTGATCTCCACCCATCCCTGCGGATTGTCGTTGAGCGACCAGGGGAAGCGGTACAGGTCACGTTTGTCGGGATCGGGAATATGTTTGTTCATATTGTTGCGTCCTCTGTGAAAATGAAAAATTGAAACGCCGTTCCTGAACCGGGTTTTTCGCGGCAAGCAAGCGCCTATGAGAAAATAATAATTACTCTTGACCGGAAGTGAATGAAGATAAAATTTTCCGCGTACAACGGGACGACGCACCCCTGCCGTGGGATTACCGAACTTTTATCAGGAACGTATCCACTGTTGGGCTTCCTCCATGGTCCTGAAGACTTTAACGCTTGCGGGCAGCTTTGCAAATTCGGTGAAGACCTCATACATCCTCGCCAGACCGTAATCGGCGTCGCTTGAGGCGACAAGCGCGGTCTTGCCGCCTTCACGTGAACGATAATGACTTTTAGCGGTTTTTGCCAGGTCCCGAACTTCATCGCCGGAAAGGTTCGACAGGTCGGCTTCGGTCAAGTTCCAAATGATGTGGAGTGTCGGCGCGCCCTCGTAAAACGCCGCAATGGCATCGCGGATACCGTCAAAGGCGAGCACACCCTTGCTCACATACGTGGTGAGGTTGCACTCTTTATTGACAATCACATTTGTCATGCAATGCCTGCATCAAAGTGACAGTTGATCAATACAATCTCTTTTTATGAAAATAACTATCCGCCGCGGGGGCCGCACCATTTTACCTTGGAGGGAGATTGTTATTTATTTCGTGCCGTTAATTCACCTTTGTAATCACCGATTCTTTTCGTCCTTTATTTTTCCCCTCAATTCTCACCACCCGCAGGATCTGATCTCAATATGACTTTTGCACGTGTCATTCCCGCGAAAGCGGGAATCCACCTTTTCCCGTCCACATAATTCTTGATTCCGATGCACCAGCGACTTTTATAATATAAATACCCCGCGTTAAGTCGCTTATGTCAATATTTGCCTTGATACCTAGCGCCTGTTTTTTTATTTTCAAAACGCCGTCCAGACCGTACACCGACACCATCCCCGGCCGATGGACAGTGATCACCCCATTGACAGGACCGGAAAACAGCTGACCTGCGCCGCTCCGCATCCTTGAAATTGAAGTCGTCACCGCCGTGTTGTTCGTAAGAATCAAGCTACCATAGGCAGGAACTGAGACCTGCGCGGTTACGGGTGTGAAGGTAATGGACTGCGGCGCGATTGCGCCGGCATTGGATACGCTCCCGCCGCCGCTCGTGGTGACCGTGTTCCAGTTATTTCCCGGGATCGCGTAATTCATTGCCGAGCCCGAGGTGTTGCACAGCACCATTCCGTTCTGGTAATCCCGCCTAAACAGCGACGACGCATCCGAGCCCGCCACCCGCAGGGCGCTGATGTCCGCGGGCACCGGGCTCTGATCGCCCAGGCTGATTTCGTATTCCGGGAACCAGCCCGGCGCGCCCGGCCCGAGGATGTTGATGAAGCTGTTCTCGTTTTTCACCAGCATGTACATGCCGGTGCGGCGGTACCGCTCCGTCTGCGTGGTGTCGTAGAACTGCGCGATGAGGATCTTTCCCCTTCCGGTGAGGTGCTTGACGGCGCGCGACAACGTGAGGTACATGTCGCCGCCGGTCGCGTTGCCGAAATTTTCCATCATGGCGCCGTCGATGGTCTCGCCGGCGGCGCCGCCCTCCGTCCATACGGGATCGTACCAGCCGGTGGTCATCTGGTCGATGTTGGGAAGGATGAGAAAATCGGCGGAGGCGGTGTGGAACCGTTTGTAAATCGACTGCCAGTATCCGAGGTACTGGCCGTTCATCCAGGTCGCGAAGTCCCCGAGCGTGGCAACGGTGTAGCCCGCGGGACCGTACGGGCTCAGGTACCAGTTGAAATTGTGCGGCGCAGGGTCCCCCTGCTGCGGATGGTAGAGCCCGGGCACCATGGTCTCCACGCACACGTCGAAGAACGCGCCGTCGTCCTGCTCGCCCGTCATCCAGTTGATCGACACATCGGCAACGTACTTCTGCCAGTCCGCGTTTTCGAGGCACATGGTCCATTGCGGGTCGCCGTGCCAGACCCTGTTGTTGGAATCAACGCTGACGTAATGCTGGAACATCTGCTCGTAGCGGCCGCTTCCCAACGCGATGCCGGCCGACGCGAGCCAGGGCACGAAGTTGTTGTCCCACTCCGACACCCACCCCTGCGGCGTGCACGAGGTGATGGGAGTGGTACCGTGCGGAAGCGGGCAGTCGCTGTTGTTCTGCGGGTTGATGCCGTTTGACAGATGATAGATGATGCACAGAAAATCGGGATTGTAGGCCCGGTAATCGCCCGCCTGCGACGCCGACATCTTCTGGCTCGCCGCGTAGTTCCGGGCGATGAACTGGATTTTTCCCGTGGGCATGCCCACGAGCTCGTCCGCCCATACCAGGTTGTATTTCTTCGTGGAGGGCACGTAGCGGTTTGACGGCAGCTTCATGGCCGCGGTGACGGGGGAAGGCGTGGTGCCGCCCGGCGGCCATGACTGGACCTGGCAAAATGCCGTATTGACAAATGATATTGCCATCAGGACGGTTGCGAAAGCAGCAAATGATTTCATATGAGCGCCGCTCTAGAAATATGGAAGATGAGAAGACGGGTTTGTCGAGAGCTGACCGATGGTGCGTTACCTTATAATATAAGAAAAAGCTGCGTGTCGCGCTGCTCGCATAACAACGATATAATTTTAGCGTTCCCCCACCTCGCGCATTCGTGCGAGGTGGAGTCGGCCCTCACTCCGGTCTCGGCTTCGCCTCGGGCTGCCGCGGCCCCTGTATGCCTGACGGCAAGGGCCGGGCAGCACCGCGCTTCAGCGCGGCCTCCGCTCCTGCCTAACGCCGGATAAAAGTAATCTTTCCGATTCTCTTTTTTTCGTCGCCATCAGCGCCGACCCTGAAACGTTAACAAATGGCGTGATGATACTATTTTCTTTTCATCCCCTCCGTGGTGCAGACGCGGCCGGAGGATTTTGGGGCGAGGACGAGTCCGCGTTTCCCGGAGGGAAATGCTTTAATAAATAATTTCCCTTGTTCCGCAGCCCCCCGAAGGCCGCGGCGAACTGCGGGGTGGTCGCTGCAGATCATCCCCTGGCCAGGGTCCGGGGCTGAAGACCCCGGGGCAGCGCAGACGGAACACCGGATGTTATTTTATTTTAATCAATTTTCTCAACGCATCCAGCGGCACATACCCGTCATACCGCTTCCCATTAATAAAAAGCGTCGGCGTCCCGTCCACCTTCATTTTCTTCCCATCCTTAAGGTGGGCGTCAACAACGGCGCGGTGCGTTCCATTGCTCAGGCATTTTTCGAATGCCGGAACGTCAAGGCCGATTTGCCCGGCTGCAAATATAAATGTCTCGTCCGTCAACTCGGTTTTTGTATTAAAAAGTGCGTCGCTGTATTCCCAGAACTTTTTCTGGTCTGCCGCGCATTCCGAGGCCTCGGCTGCCTTTGGCGCGAGCGAGTGGCTCTTGAGCGGAAAATGGCGGTACACCCAGCGCACGTCGGCCTCCTTCATGACCGTATTCATTGACTGATGAAACTCGGCGCAGAAGGGGCATTGGAAATCGGCGTATTCGATGACGGTGTTCTTCGCGTTCGGGTTGCCGCGCACATGGTCGGCAGGGAGCACCTTTGGCACCGGAAGAAACGCATAGCGTATGCCGGTGAAAAAATAGGGGTCGCGCTGCTGCAGAACGAGGACGACGTTGGTGAGAATGCTTATGACAAGAAGGACGGCAAGGAACTTTTTTGAGAAGATTTCAGGTTTGTTCGCCTCCGCTGGGATCATAGTAAACCTTAGAATAAATTGATCCGACGGAGACCCATCTTGTGCAAGGAAAAAAAATCCAGGAAAAACATGAACCTTATTCACTGCCCGCTGCAATAGTCATACGTCGTGCATGGCGGATTGGTCGGGATGCTCTGGTAGCATTTGCCCGAGGCGCTCCCGGCGTTGCAGTGATATGGGTAGCCGTTCGGGCAGCATTTCTGCGAGCCGCTGCAATAGGTATTCCCCGAACTGCAGACCGGGGCAAGAGGGTTCACGCAACTGAGCCAGGCTATCACGAACAACGAAAGCACCGGCGCCACGGCCAGTGCGCGGACCCAAAAACGAATCGCTGATTTGTTCTTTTTCTTCATATTCACGGTCTCCGTTCAAAGCACGTTGATTGGTTTTCCGTTGTTACATGACTTGCATCAAATGAAAATATACAGCGGAATTGAATTTTTGTCAACAATGGCAAGATATAAGTTGGCGGGTTGACCGTAGACGGGTATACATGTTAAGCGTGCTGGAAAAAATCATAAGCCCATCTGTTTTGCAATGTGTCTACCTGTCAACACGTTTGCGTGTCAACCTTTACCGCATCAACTATCCGCTCCCGCAATCTCGAATACCGTTCCACGGTCTCGTTGTTCCTCACCGCGATTGAAACGGCGCGCTGCGATCCCACCAGCACGCACAGGCGGCGCGCGCGCGTGATCGCGGTGTACAGAAGGTTGCGCTGCAGCATGATGAAATGCTGGGTCACCACGGGAATGACCACGGCCGGGAACTCGCAGCCCTGGCTTTTGTGGATGCTTATGCAGTACGCCCGCACCAGGTCGTCGAGGTGTTTCGGTTCGTACACGGTTTTCTGTTCCCCGAAATCAACCACGAGGTCGGTGTCGTCAACGATCTCGCTCACGATGCCGATGTCGCCGTTGAATACCCCGCGGTCGTAGTCGTTGCGCACCTGCATCACCTTATCGCCGACGCCGAACGCCGTGTCGCCGCGCCTGACCGCGCGGGGGTCCGGGTTGAGCGCCTGCGCGAGCAGCGCGTTGAGGTTCTGCGTGCCCAGGACGCCCTTGTGGATGGGCGACAGCACCTGGATGTCTGCCCGCGCGTCAAGCCCGTAGGCCGCGGGAAGGCGCCTGGACACCAGGCTGACGATCTCTCCGCAGCAGCGGTCGGGGTCGTCCTGCGGGATGAAGAACAGGTTCCCGTCCTTGTCATTGGGGAATTCCGGCGCTCTCCCCGCGATGATGTCGTGCGCGGCGCGCACGATGGCGCTCTGCGCCGCCTGCCTGAACACCGTGGTGAGCCCGACGTGCGGGATTTTTCCCGACGCGATCATGTCGGAAAGCACGGCGCCGGGTCCGATGGACGGGAGCTGGTTGCCGTCGCCCACGAACAGCAGGGCCGTGTCCTTCTTGACGGCCGCGAGAAAGCTCCGCGTGAGCAGGATGTCCATCATCGAGACCTCGTCCACGATGATCATGTCCGCGTCAACGGGGTTGCCGGCGTCCCGTGCGAATCGGTACCCGCCGGCGCCGGGCCTGAATTCCAGCAGGCGGTGGAGCGTGCTCGCGGCCAGTCCCGCGATGCTGCCCATGCGCTGGGCGGCCCTGCCCGTGGGCGCGGCAAGCGCCGCGACAATGGAATGCTCGCGCAGGAACGAGACGATCACCTGGAGCGTCGTGGTTTTTCCCGTGCCCGGCCCGCCGGTGAGCACGCTCACGCCGCTGGAAAGCGCGGCGTGAACCGCCGCGGCCTGCTTCGGGTCCGGGGCCCAGGCTGTTTTTTTGGAATACCTCTCGAGCCATGCCGCAATATACCTCGCGTCGTATTTCCTGACGGCGTGGTTCAGTTGGCCTGCGCGCTGCGCGAGCGCCTGCGCCACGGCGCATTCGGCGCCGTACAGGTGCGGAAGGTAGATCCTGTCCTCGTCGTCGACAAGCGTCCCCTCCTTGACAATATGGTCAAGCGAAAACAGTACCTTGTCCTCGGGAACCTCGAGGATCTCGGCCGCGTGCGACAGCAGCGACGTTTTCGGCAGGTAGGTGTGGCCGTCGGCGGCCGCCTCGGATGCGACATAAGAAAGGCCCGCGCGGATGCGCTTGAACGTGTCATGGGCGAACCCGAGCTTCTGCGCGATGGCGTCGGCCTTCTTGAAGCCCACGCCCCACACGTCGTCGATGAGGCAGTAGGGGTTCTGCGATATTTTCTCCTTTGCCGCGTCGCCGTAGGCGTTGTAGATCTTGGTCGCCATGTTCACCGTGATCGCGCACTCTTGCAGAAACAGCATGAGGGCGCGGATGTGGCTTCTCCGGCGCCACGCGCCGATGATTTTCTCCAGCGTCTTCTTCCCGATGCCGCGCACCTCGAGGAGGCGCTCGGGCGTTTTGTCGAGTATGTCAAGCGTTTCCAGCCCGAACACGTCGATGATTTTTTTCGCGCGCACCGCGCCGATGTTCTCGATGAGGCCGCTTCCCAGGAGCGCGGCGATGCCCTCGCGCGTGAGGGGCCGCACGGTCTCAAACGTTTTGACAACAAACTGCCTGCCGAATTTCGCGTGGAGCTCCCACTCTCCGGCCGCCGAAAGCGTCTCCCCCGCCTCCACCGCGGGCATGGTGCCCACGCACAACGCGGGCACGGCCGTGCCCGGCGCCTCGAGCTTGAGAACGGTGAAGCCGTTCTCCTCGTTGCGGAAGGTGATGTCCTTGACGATTCCCTGGAGCGTCTGCATATTATAAATTTCCTGATTTCGGATTACAAATTTCGGATTGCAAATTCCAGAATGAAGATATCAATGACCAATCTTCCTCCAGCTCCCAAAGAATGTCATTGTGAGGAGCGGCGCGACAAAGCAATCTCCATATCTTCTTCAGAGTATAAAATAGAAAAGGGTGAGAACCGTTCTCACCCTTTTCTTACTAGCGGAGGCTAGGCCTGCCAGGTCCTTTTCTTGTGGCGGCTCAGCCTTCTCTTCTTCTTCCGCTTGTGCCGGTTGATCTTGGCCTTGCGGTGTTTCTTGACACTTGACATACAGGCATCGTCCTTTCGGGAAATGCGGTGATGAAAACAAAGCACACTATGGTATTATGATAAATTTCGCGGGGGAGAAATGTCAAGAGGAGGTAATAATAAGATTTGCTTTGAAATTGTAGGGAATTGGGCGTTCCCCTGCCCTTCGTCAAGACGAAGGGCAGGGTCGGCCCTCCTTCCGGTCTCGGGCTCGCCCTCGGGCTGCCACGGCGCTAGGCCGCTGCGCGGCGGCGTCCGGGCGGCACCGCGCTCCGGCGCGGCCTCCAGTCCTGCTTAACGCCGGGCAGATAAGATCCGACCCATCCCTATTTTTCAGCTAACGCAAACCAACATTATGACAATTTTTGAATTGTTCCTGCTTCGATCTTCGTTGCCGACGGTTCGCCAGGATTTAATGCATCACACACAATTTTCCGCTTCTTGTCCATTCATTTCCTTGCCCCTTGACGCTAAACACATAGGTATAAATTCCCTGCGTCAGTCTCCTCTTTCCCTCAATCGCACTTGTCAAATCAACTTTATGCCATCCTTTCAACTGATTCAAGCTCGTTGATCCAGACAGCCTTCGGCCTCTCGAATCGTAAACTACTATCATCACACTGCTATTTGACAAAAGCTCATACGTCATTACATTGCCAAGCTGCCTGAAATATTGATTCGGATTCTTAATTCCGGCCGAAATAACTCCCACACTCGAATCGGTGCAGATCAGGATTTTCGAGGTGAAGGCGGGCAGGGCGAAGGCGCCGGTCACGGGCGTATTGTCAAGGTCGACCCATGTTCCCGGGCCGGGAGTGAAAGATTGCGTCGCCGGCGACTCGTTGATGAAAATGGTGCCCATGCCGTAGGAATTCGCCTCGCTCATGCCCGCGGGCCGTTTTACCGGATCGGTTTTCGCCGTCGCGTCCGCCCATGTATACAACGACCTCCACTTGCCGAGCGCGTAATCGAACAGGGTGTAATACTGGTTGCCGGTGCCGTAGCCCGACACCACCGAATCCGTGAACGGGTTGCAGAAATAATTTCCCGTGAGCGTGCCGTAATTGTATTCGGGCCTGAACTCCAGCGCCTTTTCAAGACGCGTCGTAGCGTAGCACACGTTGCCGGAAAGAACGTTTCCTTGCGGAAGGTTCTGCGTGCGGCCCGTGCTGCTGTTTGTCAATTGGCCGTCGAGATCGAGCTGGGCCACGGCATTGTCGAACAGGACGTTGCCGCGCACCGTGTCATAAAAATTGTTCGGCAGATAAATGCCGTTGCAGCCGCTGCGCACCACCGTGTTGTTCTCCACCACGCTGTTGTGGTAATCGCCCAGGAACTCCAGCCAAATCCCGTGCCCCAGCGGGTACCACGGGCCGCTCGACGTGAGGTCGCCCTTGGTGTCGTAGATGATGTTGTTGTAGATATGGCTCCTGCTGCAGTCGGTATAGATCGCGCCGCCGTCGTTGAGCGTCCACATCGCGTGCTTGATGATGTTGCCGTACACGAAATTGCTGTCGCTGCCCAAAAGGACGCCGGCGTATCCTGTTTTGTCAATGTAGTTGTAGCGCACCTGGGCGCCCGATGTCAGGTGGACCAGGATGCCCACGGCGTGCCACGTGCCGGTGCCGCCGTAGCCGGGGAACGATCCGGTATTGAGCAGCGTGTCGTACTCGATCACCGACTGACCCTTGCGGCCGGAGTTCTCGTACCACGATATGCCGATGTTCAGGTTGTTTTCGAACACGTTGCCGAACATATGCGAATCGGCAATGTCCCAGGACGCGCTCAAAGCGCTTCCGCCGCTGTCGCCGCCGATCCACTCGAAACGGCAGTTGGAAACCACGCTCTGCCGCGAAAGCACGATGCCGTTTTCAAGCTGGTGCCGGAAGCAGACGTTGTCGGCCGTGCCGCCGCCGAGCCGCAAGCCATATGTAAAGCATGCCCCTTCCACGAGCATGGCGTTCGGGTCAGCGCCGCCCGGCGGATACAGGTACACCTTCCCAGCGACGGCGTCGTAGTACCATTCTCCGGGCGCGTCAAGCTCCTCGAACTTGTTGTCGAGGTAAAAGCCCCAGCCCCTGGTGCCGTCGGCCGGATCGATGTGGATGACGCTCGCGCCCGCGAGCGAGAGCCTGCCCGCGCCGTCGTAGGCCGTGACGCGCCGCGTCTCGAACCACCAGCTCCAGCGCCGCCACCGCACCTGCGCGTTTGTCCAGTAGCCCGCGGCGTTGCCCGGATGCTGGCTGAGCGCGGCGAGCGTGATCACCGTGTTGGTGCCGTCTGCGTTCTCGGTCATGGTGTCGACGCGCAGCCACCCGGTGTCGGGGTAGCGCGCGAGCGTCATCATGACGTTGTTGACAAACAGTTTCTGTATTTTTTGCGGGCACGCGGCGACCCAGATTGACCCTTTGTAAACGCTCCAGCCGGAAATCGCCGCGCTGCCGGCGATCACGGGCCGGGCCAGGCCCGCTTGCCCGTACGCGCCGATGGCCGGGTTGGAAATGCCGGAAAGGTCAAGCGAGTCCCTGAAAACATCCCCGCGCCGCAGCAGCAGCTGGTCGCTGCCGCGCAATTTTGTTTTCGCATAGGCCAATGTAGCCCACGCTGCGGTGTCGCTCGTGCCGGTGTTTTGGTCGCTGCCGGCGTTGGAGCAGTAGTAGGTTGCGGCGGTAGCGGGGACACATAAGCAGAGTAGTACGGCGACAATAGGTATGACCGCTACGGATGGACAAGGGAGGTTTTTCATAGGTAGCCTCTTAAGTTTTTAATGATTTTCAAAGTTATCGGAAGATCGCGCCAATAATTCTGGCCTCATCGATATTATCAATATAATAAACAATTTTTTTGTAAACCGTCAAGAGAAAGAAAGTTTTTCAGCAATCTGGGTAACCAATCTTTTACTATAATGGTCTAAAATGGTCTAATACGGATTGCGATGTTTATATTTATTAAGAGAGCTTTCGCGTTCGGAGCGCCGGCCGGAGGAAAAATGAAGTCAATGAAAAGACCATCGCCCGGAAGTGGTGTACTTCTCCTGCTGCTTTTAGGAATTATTATCTTCGGTTATCTTTCCCTTGGAGTGTTTATCACTCAGCCCATCGGTACGCGCTCCAAGGGGGTTACCATCATATACCTCCGTTGGGGAATGCGTATACCATTTGTTTCCTATGCTTTTATAAGGGAACCGGAAAACACCAGCCTTTCCGCAGAAATGACGGTGGTCGCAAAGCCGATTATCAACAGAAAAATTATCCTTTTGCATTACGTGCCCGGGCTCTATTTCCTGTCACCGACCTTAAAAGACTTGCAAAATAACTTTGGGTCAGCTGCCGTAAATCAACCGTTAACAACAACCCCTTACGATCCAAATTCTCCCCGATGCCAAAAATCCCTCGACACCATGATAACGTACTTTTTTATCGGCCACAGCAATATGGGGGGTACTGCGCTCAAATGGACATCGAGCCGATGTCGAATGTCTGGCTTTATAGTACCGTGAGAGGATTTTACCATGGGACAGACCTTGATTTATCAAACAATTCCGGATCACCAGTGATGCGTTTCTTAAAAAGGATGGCGCTCCTGTACCCGGAGTATCACTTTTGCGGCGTAAAATACGCGCTCAACGGCCTGACAGCTGAAGATTTGCTCGTCAATAATGGCGACAGGTTCATAATTGACAAAATAAAAGTTCTGAAAGAAAAGTCGACCATCGGCGGCGTTTTGATGATGTTCGGATTCATTGAAGGAACAGACATTAAGAAAGTGGATGACTTTGACGCCAATGTCAAACACTTAATCGACAAATTGCGCGCTGCGGCCGGCAACGAGACGCTTCCCGTCATCTTCGGCAGATATGAGGAAAACGGGCGGAAGGTTCTGCCGGGGAAGTTTCACCGTTACGACGATGTTCTTACACGTCAAATCGAAGCTCTTGAAAAAATTGATCGCTTCTTAAAGCTGGCGCCGATACGGCCAGTTCCCAAAGGGTGTTTCTGCGACGACCACCATTACAACGACTATGGCTACCACCTGTGGGTGGATGACGCCGTTGCGCTCATACAGATCAACAAGTTCGATTTTTGGAACGGAAGATGATTCTGTGCTCACCGCTGATAGCATCCCGTAAAAAATAGATTTGTCGCAGGAAAATCCCCGAGGAGCGCTCTCGCGGTTCCCCCGGCAGTTTTTCCGAATTCCGGGTCGCCGCAGTATCCGCTCTACACCACACGTTTTTCCCACAAACCGCCATGGTAAAAGGAGATTTTCCCTTGACGGGATAGTATAATACTATTGCGATTTGTTTAGTCGTCCTAAAAAAGGAAACAATGCGGAACAGATACTACAGTATCCTCAGCCTATTTCTCATTTCAACCGCAATTGCCCTGGCATGGGGCGCGATTCATCCGCGATCACCCGCGATAGCCGTATTGTATCTGGTTGCTGCCTTGGCGAGTTTCGCCCTTATCCTGGCTTCCAGTTGCGCGCGGTGCCCGGTGCGGAGTTCACCCTGCAGCCACTTGTTTCCCCGCAGGCTCACCGCGTTCCTGTCGAAGAAGAAATACCGGGCATCTTCGTTTTTTGATGTTCTTGCGGTCATGATCGGGTTTGCCGCCATTATCCTGTTGCCGCAGCTCTGGCTTGTACAGAACGTTTCTTTTCTTGTCATTTTCTGGCTGTTGGTCCTCAGTTCCGGGATCGTAATTGTTTTGTTTGTGCTCCCCGAATGCCGCCAAACCAGGAAAAACCTTGCGGCAATTGCTCCCGTTCCTCCGGAAAAACCAGAAAAAACATCCCTTTCAAAAAATGCAAAGGCTTTATTTGCAATGGCGTTGGTAATTATTCTCCTTTGTTACTTGTTGCTCGGATTGTGTTTCATCAAATCCGCCGGCGAGCATCCGGAGGGCATTGCGGTGGTTTATTTCCGTCTTAACACGCCGGCGCCCTTTATTTCGTCGGTGATATGCGAAGATGCGGAGCGCGGCGGCCTTCTTGAACGAGCGATGCCGGTAGCGAAGAAGGTACTAGAAAAAAAAATAGTGGTATTGCCATACTTACCTGGCCCTTGCTTGCTGGCTTCGAATATAAAAGGCACGCAAAACGCCAAAGGCTCAACGATGGCGAATCAATCTTCAGGTTCGGTATATCACAATGCCGCCGTTAAAATCGAGCACTATTCGAGAAGCACCATGATCACCTATTTTTTCATCGGCCACAGCAACATGAGCGGTTATTGCGCCCAAATGGACAGCATGCCGATGCCGAATGTATGGCTCTATAACACCTCTAAAGGGTTTTACCACGGAACGGACAAGGACATGTCGAACAATTCTGGATCGCCGGTCATGCCGTTCTTGAAGCGGATGGCGCTGCTCTATCCGGACCATCACTTTTGCGGGGTAAAACACACCATCAACGGCATCACCATCGAGGATTTTACTGCCAACGGTAACGACAGGTTCCTTATTGATAAAATCAATACCCTCAAACAGAAATCCACCATCGGCGGCGTTTTGATGATGTTCGGATTTGACGAAGGCGAAAGTAAAAGAAAGGTTCGGGAAATCGACGCGAACCTCAAACGGTTAATTGACAAAGTAAGAATGGTCTCCGGCAACCCGACGCTTCCCTTCATTTTCGGCAGGTATGAGGAGAACGGCGACAGGAACAGCTATACGAGTTATCACCGGTATGACAATATTCTCATAAAAAAAATAAACACGATTGAAACGATGGATCCGTATTTGAAGCTCACGCCGATCCGCCCGATTTCAAAATCGTGTTTCTGCGACGACCACCATTACAACGCCGACGGCTACCAAATATGGGCGGATGATGCGGCTGCGATCATTCAAATGAACAAACTTGATTTTTGGAACAGATGAACATCCGCTCAAGCGGCTGGCGTTTTCTTCAACACCTTTATTGCAGGAAAAACCCCAACAGCGCCTCGGCGATTCCTTCCGCCGTTTTCCCGAACGCCGGATCGCCGACGTAGATCTGAAGGATCTCCAGCGCCGTGAGCAGGTCGGCCTTGGTGAGGCCGGGATCTTTCCCAGACAAACGGTCCACGAGGCCTTCCACGTTGTCAAAATTGAACACGATGCGGCCGTCGCGGCCCTCGATGTCGTCGATTTCCGCAAGCAGCTTTTTTCCGTAATGGACGAGCACTTCCTTCTCTTCCTGCGAAAAATGCGCGTCCGTAATCTCGGCGGTGTCGATCTCGGTCTGCTGGATCTCGTAGAAGCTGAACGACGCGAGCCGCTCCTTGACGCCGGAGTATTTCACGCGGTACACGCCGTCGGCAAAGTCGAAGTGGGCGGCGATAAGCGCCTTTGCTTTTTCCACCGCGTCCTTGTGCACGTACACGGTCACGGGCTGGGGCTCGTTTTCGCGTCCCGGAACCGCCGAATATTGCATGGAGGTGTCGGCGAAAAACGGCACCTCCTCCTCGCCGAACATGGCGCGCACGAGAAAACCGTCGTTGCGCGAAAAGGTGCCGTCGAGCTTGACAAAATCGTCGCGCCGCAGGTGCGTCACCTTGACGTTGCCGCTGCCCGCGTCCTCGCCGATAAGGCTTTTTTTCCGGTATTCCTCTATCTGATCGGCGTCGATGTGCCGCCGGGCTAGCTCCTCTTCCATGAGCTTGATCGCCTCCGCGGTGTACTGGTCGCGCATGTGCACGTATTGTTCGAGAAGAAACGGCGTGGAATAGCCCTGCACCTGTTCGCGTAACGTTGGATACGACACGGTGTCACTCCTTTTGCGTATTTTCCGACCGCCTGAATCCCTGCGTGAGCGGCCGCTCTGGAAAAAAATACAAAATACCAAGCCGCGTTGAGGAATTTTTATCCGCCACTTTCTTGAGCGATGGAACCTCGGCGCGGTGTCTATTATAATGGAACGCGGCGCTTTTCATCAGATACTCGGCACGCCGGGTTTACAAAATATATTTTCAAATTGACACTTCACCTATAGGAGGAGACCATGAAAGGCATTGCCGGCCGTTTTTCCTATGCGTCCATCATCTGCGCGGCATGTTTCCGGTTGGCAGGGCCGGTTGCCGCCGACACGGTTTCCGTCCAGCCGAGCCTCTGCGTGCTTCCGGTAAAAGCGATCGGCGTATCCGAAAACGAAGCCATGCTGATCAGCGCCGATCTCACGCGGAAGCTGTCGCGGAACGAACGGCTCGTAGTCGCGGATAAAAACAAGACGGCCGCCGCGCTCAAGGACGCGAAGCTCGACGCGGGTGGCGAATGCGCCAGTCTCGAATGCGTGTGCTCCGCCGGCGAAAAATGCCAGGGCACGTTCGTTCTGTCGTCCTCCATCGGCAAGGTGGGCACGCTCTTCACCTACAGCGTCACGCTCTACAATGTAAAGGAAAAGAAACGCATCCTCCTGCGCGATTACCAGTTCAAGGGAGCGATTGAGGATTTTTACACCGAGGTTCCCCCGCGGATCGCGGACGACGTCCTGGAGCTGCTCTTTCACGGGACAAGGGCGCCCGAGGGTCCGCTCGCCATCGCCAAGCCGCCCGCGGGCGAGACGCCGGCGATACTTGATACGGCGCAAGCGGCCCAGGAACGCGCTTCAGAATGCCAGAAAACCGCGGAACAGCCGTGCAACAACGGAATCGCTGCCGGTTCTGTCATCGGCATTGATGCCCGGGCCATCGCGGGAAAGATAAATTCGGACCAGAGCCAGTGGGGTGCCAGCCTGTGGTACGTGCATCCCACCACGCCGGGCTCCCAAGTTCGCATCAAAATAGGAATGCCGCTGTCGGGAAACGATTCGGTCGATAACAGCACCGACCTTAAATATCCCGACCTGTGCCTGAGCATCGAGCATGAATGGGGATTCAAATATTTCGGCGTGGGCGTGGGCCTCGCCCTGATGCAGATGAAGGCCTTCACCATGATGGTTCCCTATTCGCAATTCTGGGACCCGGTCCTGCAGAAGGAAATCACCGACTACAGCCCGGTGCATTTCAGCGAACAGTACTGCGTCAACTGGGTGGTCACGATCCGCGGCGGCAAGCCCAACGCCGGGTTCAAAGGAAAAATTTCGTGGCCGACGCCCGCCAACCAGGACATGTCGTGGGCGCAGAATGCGTTTTTCGAATACAGCGCGTTCGGCGTTTTCGGAAACGACCAGCTCAAGGGCGGCGTCGGGATCATGGGAATGCAGAAGTACCGCAGCTCCGTTGAAACCATCGACGCCTATTCGTCGGACCACTACACGCTCAACAATTCTTACGCCATGATCCCCTGCGGCAGATTCGCCATGCTCGTCGGCAAACACAGCGTGCTGTGCGCTTCGCTCGACCTTGCCGGGCTGCTGTTCCCGCGCACGGACTCGGAAACCTGGTGGTCGCCTCAGCTGCAGCTCAGTTACACGTTCTCGTTCGCGCCGTTCAAGGGGGCCGATGTTTTGGACGGAACATTCTGAAACAAGTCCATACGGTCGTAAGCTCCATAAAATCTCAAGGTCAATGGATGGCGGGGAAACGCGTTTCCCCATTCTTTTTCTCCACCTGCGCGGAGGCTGCATGAAAGTTGACGGAATGGACGAAAAGCTCGTGAACGCGATGTTCGAGACCGTGCCGGTCGAAATCACCGTGATAGACGCTCTTGACAAGGTAATAGCCTGGAACAAGCATTCAAACCGTCTCTTCAACCGGCCCGAGGCCTGTTACGGCATGGACTTCCGGGAATGCCATCCCCAGGAGAGCCTTTCCCTCGTGGAGGCGATCGTGCAGGAAATGAAGTCGGGGAAACGGAAGAAAGCCCGGTTCTGGATCGACATGCGCCCCGACCGCACGCAAAGCGCGCGCCGCAAGGTGCTCATCGAATTCTACGCCTTACACGATAACGACGGGCATTACATCGGGTGCATGGAATGCACGCTGGACGTTCAGGACATCATGGAGCTGAAAGGCGAAAAACGCCTGTTGGATGAGGAGCGTCTATAAAGTCTGAAAGTCAAGAAAGCCTGCCGGACGACCTAATGGGATTACTTGACTTTGCGGACTTTTAGACCTTCAGACTTCTTTCTCCCTCACAATTTCACCTTTCGCAGCCTTAGCGCGTTCGTGATCACCGACACCGATGAAAAACTCATGGCAGCCGCGGCTATGATCGGGCTCAGAAGCACCCCGAACAACGGGTACAACACCCCTGCCGCGACAGGGACGCCGATGGAATTATAGACAAATGCGAACAGAAGATTCTGTTTGATGTTGCGCATGGTCGCGTGCGAAAGCTTCATGGCGCGCGCAATGCCGGCGAGATCGCCCTTGACAAGAGTGATACCGGCGCTTTCCATGGCCACGTCGGTGCCGGTGCCCATGGCAATGCCCACCTGGGCCTGGGCGAGCGCCGGCGCATCGTTAATGCCGTCGCCAGCCATGGCCACGACGCGGCCCTGGTTCTGAAGCCGCTTGATTACCTCCGCTTTCCTGTCGGGCAGCACCCCGGCGATCACTTCGTTGATCCCGAGCTTTGAGGCAACCGTCCAGGCATTTGATGCATTATCGCCGGTGAGCATCACCACGCGAAGTCCCTGCCGGCGCAGGTCGCCCATCGCCTGCGGCGTGGTTTCCTTGATCGGGTCCTTTATCCGGATAACGCCGGCCGCCCTATTGTTTATCGCAACATATATCCCGCCGCGGGCTTCTTCGGACGGAAAGGCAGATGGAGCATCGGCCGAAAATATTGACATCCCCTCCAGAAAAGCGCGGCTGCCCACAGCCACACGCCGGCCCGCCACCGTTCCGGTCACTCCCCTTCCAGGTTTTGCCATAAAGGCCTGTGGCTCAATAAAAGAAATACCGCGCGCCTGTGCTGCGCGAACGACTGCCGCGGCCAACGGATGCTCGCTTCCGCGCTCGAGTGTTGCTGCCATTGAAAGCACTTCCCTTTCGGAAAAGCCGGGCGCAGCGACAACGGCCGTCACTGCAGGCTTTCCCAGCGTAAGGGTTCCTGTTTTGTCAATCACAAGGGTGTCGACCTTGCCCAGCACCTCCAGTGCCGAGGCATCGCGGAACAGTATGCCCGCCTTTGCGGCTCGGCCCGTGGCCACCATGATCGACATGGGCGTTGCAAGGCCCAGGGCGCAGGGGCAGGCGATGATCAGCACCGCCACTGCATTGACCAATGCGTATGCCAGTGAAGGCGCCGGTCCCCAAACCGCCCACGCGGCGAACGTGACCGCGGCAACGGCCACCACCACGGGAACGAAAAAGAATGCCGCCCGGTCCGCAAGCTTCTGGATGGGCGGCCGGCTTCGTTGCGCGGAAGCAACCAGGCCGACGATTCGCGAAAGCAGCGTGTGGCCGCCCACCGCCGTTGCCTTTATGACAAGGGAGCCGGTGGTGTTTATGGTTGAACCGATCACTTTATCGCCCTTGTTTTTTTCAACCGGCATCGGCTCGCCGGTCACCAACGATTCGTCGATCGCGCTGCTTCCGACCAGAACAATGCCGTCGGCCGGGACTTTTTCTCCGGGCCGAATGCGCAACCGGTCACCTTCTGCGATGGCCACAATCGCAACGTCACGCTCGGAGCCGTCTGGGCCTATCCTGCACGCGGTTTTCGGCGCACGCTCAAGCAGGGCGCGAATGGCGTCACTCGTGCGCTGCCGGGCGCGGATTTCAAGCACCTGGCCGAGCAATACCAATGTGATGATCGCCGCCGCTGCCTCGTAATAAACTGCCACTATGCCGTGAGCGCCACGAAACGATGGAGGAAAAACCCCGGGGGCGAGCGTAGCGACAAAGCTGTAAACAAACGCGGTGAACACCCCGAGCCCGATCAGGGTAAACATATTGGGGCTTTTATTGACAAACGAGTTTACCGCCCGCACGAAAAGCGGCCAACCCGCCCATACCACCACGGGAAGCGCCAAAGCAAGTTCCAGCCATTGCACCGCACCGGCACCACCGTGCGGCACGATTCTCGGCGTCATGTGCAGCATTGCCACGGCAACAAGGGGCGCAGTGAGTGCAAGGCTCGTCCAGAACCGCCTTGTCATTTCTGCAAGTTCGGGATTTTCTTTCTCGTCAAGGGATACGATCTCCGGCTCCAGCGCCATGCCGCATTTGGGACAGGCACCGGCTTTGGACAAGCGCACCTCGGGGTCCATGGGGCAGACATAATAGGCGCCTTCCGGCGCGGCTGCGGTGGCCAGATCGGCTGGATTGAGGTACTTTTCCGGATCGGCCTTGAACTTGACGAGGCAGCCCTTGCTGCAGAATCGGTAGGTTACGCCTTTGTAAACGAACGAGCGCGTCCATGCGGGCGTTTCGGACATGCCGCAAACAGGGTCTTTGCCGAAAGGGGGCATTTTTTACCTCGCCGTGGCAAATCTATTCCCTACATTTTCATCCCATCCATTGACGTATCGGACTTCGCCCCCGGCTTCTTGACTTTTGAGCGGGCCGCCGACGTGTCTTTTGCGGCCGGCGCGCCTTTCTTGTCGCCCTTTACGATTGTCTCCACCCCCTGTCCCATGTCAGCAAGTTTCTTGATATATTTCTCAGGGTTTTTCTTTACTTCCGCGAGGCAGCCTTCGCAGCACACATAAATTCTCTTGCCTTTATAGTCCACATAGAGGTTTTTGTTTATGGGACCCCCCATGACCGGGCAGGTCGTCTGCGGCCTTAATTCCTTTACGGCGGCCGCAGTTTTTGCGCTGTCTGACTTTACGCCGGCGTTTTGTGCCGCCACCGAGTTCAAAAGCATCGACGCCGCGGCCAGGGCAGCCGCAGCCGTGACCAGAACCTTGGAAAATGTCATACTTCCTCCTGTTGATTGTTAGTGAAAACTTTACGGCAATCTTTTATCCGTCCGGATTTCATCATTGACAACCGACCGCCTTTTCCATAAAAAATAGATCGCGGGAAAAACCATCAGCTCCATCAGCACCGATGTCACCACTCCGCCCACCATGGGCGCGGCGATCCGTTTCATTACGTCCGATCCGGTTCCGGCGCTCCACAAAATAGGGAGAAGACCCGCGATGATCACCGACGCGGTCATGATCTTCGGACGAACACGTTTTACTGCTCCGTGATCAATAACTTCCTTCAGATCCCGCAGTGTTCTAAGCACGCGCTTACTTTTTGCGGCTTCAAATGCCTGATCCAGATACAAGAGCATAACGACCCCGGTTTCAGCGCTGAGCCCTGCTAATGCAATGATTCCCACCCACACCGCAAGGCTCATATTATAGCCGAGGGCGAACAGGAACCAAACGGTGCCTACGAGAGAGAACGGAACAGCGAGAAGAATGATTGATGTCTTGATTATCGATTTTGTATTGAGAAAGATGATGATGAATATGATGAACAAGGTGAGCGGCACCACAATCATGAGCCTCTTCTGGCTGCGCTGCATCAACTCATATTCCCCGCTCCACACCACGTTGTACCCCGTCGGCACACGCACTTGTGAAGCGACGGTCTTCTGCGCCAGGCGAAGGTAAGTCCCCATGTCCGTGCCGCGCATGTCGACGAAAACCCAGGCATTGGGCCTGCTGCCTTCGCTCCTGATGACCATGGGCCCCTTGTTGATCTCAAAGCTCGCGACCTCGCCGAGGGGAATCTGCAGACCGCTCGGGGAAGAAACCAGAACGCGGCGCAGCGCATCAACATTGTCGCGCAGCTCCCTGGCGTACCGAAGATTCACCGTGTACCGTTCGAGCCCTTCCACCGTGGTGGTGATGCTCATGCCTCCGAGCGCGGTCTCTATCACCGATTGCACATCGTCGACATTGAGCCCGTATCTTCCCGCCTTGTCCCGGTCGATCTTTACATCAAGGTAATTGCCTCCCACGGCCCGCTCCGCGAACGCTGACGTGGTGTACTTCACGGTCCGCACGGCAGCTTCGACCTGCCTTCCAATGATTTGCAAAGTGTCAAGGTTCGCGCCGGAAATTTTGATTCCCACGGGCGTCTTGATGCCGGTGGAGAGCATGTCGGTCCGGGCCTTGATGGGCATGGTCCAGGCGTTGGTGAGTCCCGGGATTTTTATCGCTTCGTCAAGTTGTTGAATGAGTTTTTCGGGGGTCATTCCCTTTGGCCACCGCTTCTCCGGCTTTAACTGAATGGTCGTCTCGAACATATCAAGCCCTGCCGGATCGGTGGCGGTCTCGGCCCGACCGTCTTTGCCGAACACTCGATCCACCTCGGGAAACGTGCGGATGATCTTGTCGGTTTGCTGAAGCAGCTCCTTGGCCTTCCGAATCGATACGCCCGGCAATGTCGTCGGCATGTAGAGCAGGTCGCCTTCGTATAGAGGCGGCATGAACTCACTGCCGAGTTTGGTAAAGGGCACTATGGTCACCAATACAATAACAATAGACGAGAATATTATTATCTTCGGATATCGCATAACGAATTGCACCACCGGACGGTAAATCGAAATAAGAAACCTGTTAAGCGGGTTGGCGTGTTCGGGCCTTATTTTACCTCGCACGAAGAATCCCATCAACACCGGAACGATTGTAACGGCAAGAATCGCCGCTGCGGCCATGGAATATGTCTTTGTAAAGGCCAGCGGCTTGAACAATCTTCCTTCCTGGGCTTCCAGTGCGAATATGGGAAGGAAAGACACGGTGATGACCAATAAGGAATAGAACAATGGCGGTCCGACCTCTTTCGATGACTCCAGTATCACTTGCCAGTGTGGGCTGCGAAGTTCAGGCGGCTTAGCGTTTTCCGCTTCAATCCGTTTATGCGCGTTTTCGATCATGATGATCGCGGCGTCCACCATTGCGCCGATGGCGATCGCGATGCCGCCGAGCGACATGATGTTCGCGTTGAGTCCCTGCATCCGCATCACGAAAAACGCCATGAGAATGGCAGTTGGCAAAGTGAAGACCGCCACCGCGGCACTTTGAACATGAAACAAGAAAATCGCGCAGACGAGGGTGACGATCAGCATTTCCTCAACAAGCTTCACCCGGAGGTTTGCAATGGCTCGCTCGATAAGCGCCGAGCGGTCATAGGTGGTAACGATCTTCACGTCTGGCGGAAGCCCTGTTTTGAGAGTTTCCAGTTTCTCCTTGACCGCCTTGATGACCTTCTGGGCGTTCTCGCCAAACCGGATCACCACCACGCCGCCCGCGACTTCACCCTGCCCGTCCAGCTCGGCCAGGCCGCGCCTCATTTCGGGTCCAAGAGCGACATCGGCGATATCGCCGATGCGAATGGCCACACCGTTCCGCATGCTTGTCTTTACGGGAATCTTTCTTATGTCGTCAATGGATTTGATGTAACCGAGGCCGCGAATCATGAACTCCGCCTCCCCCATTTCGATGACCTCGCCGCCCACGTCGCTGTTGGCGCCTTTTATCGCCGTTTCGACGTCCTTGAGCGGAATGCCGAATGCCTGGAGCCTGCCGGGATCGACCGTTACCTGGTACTGCTTGACAAATCCGCCGACGCTGGCTACTTCGGCGACGCCCTCGATGCTCGACAGACCGTATTTGAGATACCAGTCCTGGTAGGACCGCAGCTCCTGCAGCGAGCGTTTCTCTGATGTCAAGGCGTATTCATATACCCAGCCCACGCCGGTCGCGTCGGGTCCGAGCGTCGGAATCACGCCTCCCGGAAGGCGCTTCTGCGCATAATTGAGGTACTCAAGCACGCGGCTGCGGGCCCAATAGATGTTTGTGCCATCTTTGAAGATCACGTAGACGAGTGAGTATCCGAAAAACGAATATCCGCGTACGACGCTTGCGCCAGGCACCGACAAAAGCGACGTCGTGAGCGGATAGGTGACCTGGTCTTCAACAATGCGGGGCGACTGGCCTGGAAATTCCGTATACACGATGACCTGCACGTCGCTCAAATCCGGAATCGCATCGACTGGTGTGCTGAAGATTGCCCAGAGCCCTGCGGCAACCACGAACACCGTGAGCATGATTACCAGGAACCTGTTTTTCACCGACCATTCTATGAGTTTTTCGAGCATATGAATTCCTTCGATTTTAGTTCGTACCGGGCATGTTCATTCCCTGCATGTTCGAACGGCCGCCCCGCAGCGCGGCCGGTTTTTCCGGTACTGAAGCCGCGGACTGCGCCCGTGCGGATTCCGGAGGGGACATGGCGCCGACCGCCTCCTTCAGATTCGATTCCGCATCGATGAGGAACTGCGACGAAGTGACGATTGTTTGTCCTTCGGCAATCCCGGAAAGAATCTGAACGAAACCGCCCGCGTTTGCGCCGACCTTTACGTCTTGCGGCCTGAAATACCCGTTGCCGAGCGCCACGATCACCAGGTCGCGCTTTCCCGAATGGATCACCGCCTGTTCCGAAACGGACAGCCCGTTCACCGCCATCGGCGAACTGATCTTAATATCCGCAAACATCTGCGGTTTGAGCGCACGGTCCGCGGAATTTCTGATGCTGATACGAACTGCCGCGGTTTTTGTGTCCAGGTCAAGGACCGGAGACACAAATTGCACCCTTCCCGTAAAAGTGCGCCCCGGCAGCGAAGACACTTCGATGGATGCTTCCATACCTATCTTGATAAGCGGTAAGTCCTGCTGGAACACGTTCGCGATCGCCCATAACGTCGAGAGGTCGGCCACTTTGTAAAGCGTCGTCCCGGGCATTACGTTTTGACCCGCGGCCACCATCTTTTCAAGGACAACTCCGTCTATGGGAGAATAGATGGTCATGGTCTTTTCGGGAGCGCCGCGATCTTCGAGCGCCTTGATCTCTTTATCGGGAATGTCCCAGTTGAGCAGCCTGCGTTTGCTGCTTTCGACAAGCTCCTCCGCGCCATGTTTTGCCTCTTCGGACGCGCCCGGAGGCAGTCCCTTGACATACCGGATTGCCTGAAGGTATTCGGTTTGTGCGCTCACAAGGTCGGGACTGTATATCGTTAGCAGCGGCTGGCCTTTCTTTATGGGTTGCCCTGTGAAATCGATATACAGTTTCTCCACCCAACCCATCACCTTTGTGTTGACAATGCCAATGGAGGTTTCATTGACTTCGAGATTCGCGGATACTTGGATTTCTTTTGTAAGCGTCCTTCGGGCGGCTGTCTCGGTGGTGACGCCGATGTTCTGGACGGTAACCGGGTCTATTTTCACCGCGCCTTTCTCACCCGACGCCCCGTCCTCATAAACAGGGACTAGGTCCATCCCATCCGGGGCCTTTCCAGGATTGGGGGAAGTATATGAAGGATTCATCGCGTCGCGATAGTAAAGGATTTTCCGTTGCCCGTTTTTATTGGCTTCCGACTGATGTTCCAGCTGACTAACTGGAACAAGCTTCATTCCACAGATCGGGCAGTTGCCGGGTTTGTCAGAGAGATAGTTCGGATGCATGGGGCAGTGGTAAACTATGTGTTGCGTCTGCTGACTCGATGCCGCTGCCGGCCCCTTATTGTGATACAAAATCATTGCACCGAGGATGATGACGACCGATACGACAACAGCCGCTGTCACAATCATTGTCAATCTCATTTTGGCCTTCATTTGCGTTCCTCCTGCATGGGAGATTTTTCGATGTCTTCAACGCTCATTCCTACCGCAGTTTCCAATTTGGAAATTCCGGTCATGAGGTTCATCACGGCCATGTGATAGTCCTGACGGGCGGAAAGCAGCATGTGGTGGGCATCGATGAGCGAAACAAAATCTTGGCCTCCGCTCCGGTATGAGGCCAATGTCGAGTTCAAGGTCTGGGTCGCCTGAGGAATCACCGTCATCTTGTAAAGTTTAATCCGGTCTGTGCTGCTCCGAACGGCAATGAGTGCCTGTTGAACCTCAGACGCCACCATGTTCTTCATGTTGTTCAGTTCTTCCTCGTACTGGTTTTGAAGTAAGCTCGCTCGGTTAGCTCCTGCTGATGCTTTACCAAACGACCAGGGAGCAACGGGAACGGTGATCCCAACCGTAAAATCCCAATCGTCCGACTGGCGCAACATTTGTTTGTACATTCCGCGCACCATGAAATCAGGATAGTATTCCTTTTTCGCCGCCGCGAGTTCCGCCTTCTGCATGGAAACCCCGGCCTCCATTTCAGAAAGCTCGGGCCGATGCTCAAGCGCAAGTTTTACCAACCCTGCAAGCGGGCAATCGAACAGCGGCGGCTCGATCTCCGGGATCGGGTCAACCGGGGTCTCGACCGGCTGGTTTCTCAAGGCATTCAACATGGCTTCCATTGAACGCAATTCCTGCCGGAATACGATGTCATTATTGACAAGCGTGGAAAGCTCGGTTTGCGCCCGCAGAATATCCGCCTGTTTTCCCGTTCCCACTTCATACTGTTTCTGGGCGATCGCCGCATAGCTCTTCAAGATCTCCCGATTTTCATCATTGATCTCAATTTTCCTTTGGATGAAGTATGCCTCATAAAAGGCGGCCTTGAGATCACCGACGATCCGTTGAAGCGCTCCTGTCCGTTCGCCCTCCGTCATCGCCTTTCGGTTTTGCTCCACCCTTGCCATTGCAGAGAGCTTGCCGGGAAAAGGAAACATCTGCTGCACGGAATAATCGATCTCCCGCTGGCCATCAAACGGATTGGGAAAAGTAGTGATAGGGCTTTGATAGAATTCCACCCCGATCTGCGGTGGGTCAAGGCTCTTTGCATAATTGACGGAAGCCTGTGCTGCAGAAATCTTGCTTGCCAGGGCCTTGAGACCGGGGTTGTTCTTCTTCACCTCGTCGATAAATTGGGCCAGCCGGTGCTCGACAATCGTGCGATTTGCAGAGAGGTCCGCAAGACTTCCTTTATCCTGGCCTCTGGCGGGTTGGAATTGCACGATCATGGCAAGTGAAATAAGAGTTAGTGCAGCCGGTTTCAATATTTCTTTAAGATTGTTCATAGAATTTCCTTTGTCAAGTCGTACACATGAAACATGCTTCTTCTCGACCCTCTTTCTGCCGATAGCGCAATTGCTTTTGGTTAATCGAAATCATGACTATCGGTAAAACCGATGATCAATATATAGACAATGAGCAATAATTCTGCCACATGCAGACTGTTTCTGCATCACAGGTATGAATTGCAGGGGATTAAATGCGGAGAGGAAACTGCAAAGAAAAACCCGGCGGAGAGGATGAGGAATGAATGATATACCGGTTGCCGCCGCTTCCCGGCGATAATAAAATGACGGCCGCAAAAGGTGCAAGGACGTTCTGCTGGATCTCCTTGAAAGAATACTGATTGACCGATGCAACGGCGCTGTTTTCCGGTTTGGATGCAGGCGGACTGTTTCCGCAGCAGGTTTTTTTTGAACCGGAGCTTTTTGATTGGGCGGAAAGTGGCGCCTTGGTTTTGTGCATTCCGCAGGTGCAGACCTTGTTTTTGCAGCAGCAGCATTGGCATGTCGCAGCCGCGGGAACAGTGACGTCCGCGGCCTTCATCACGGGTTGCGCAACGTGAAGAAAAAACGAGGATAATAATACTGGTATAGTACTAAGCATTAAAAAATCCACCTTTGTACCAACTTTTAAATACGGCTGCCGTTTTTCAATATTGTGCATTTATAAAGGGCGTTTCGTCAACTGCAGAAGCTATCCGCGCCTTTTTTTCCTGTGCGGCTCTATGTGCATGATCACTTCCGTGCTGGGGAAGCGCCGTTTGATCTCTTCGGCAAGGCCGTGGTCCAGCTCGTGCGAGGTCTCCACCGACATGGCGGGATCCACCTGAATGTGGAATTCCACGAAACGCTTGGCGCCGGACCTGCGGCTGCGGAACTTGTGCAGGCTGATCACCTTTGGGTATTTCGAGAAAACGATCGACTTGATTTCATCCTCCTCCTGCCGGGGCAGACTCGCGTCGAGAAGGTCGCGCGCCGATTCAAGGGTAAGGTTCCATGCGGCCTTGACAATAAGCACTGAAACGGCCATGGCGGCCATTGGGTCGACCCAGGTGAGGTTCACGGAGGGGAACCATTTCCTGCCCGCCCACACGATGCAAAGCCCCAGCATCACGCCCGCTGAAGTATAGACGTCGGTGAGGCAGTGCAATGCGTCTGCCTTGAGCGCGACGGAATCGGTTGTGCGCGCGCCGCGGAGCAGCAGCAGCCCCACCACGGTGTTGACGGCAGCGGAAACGAACATGATGACGACGCCCAGCCCGACGGTGTCCATAATGCCTGGTTTGATCAGCTTATGCACCGCCTCGTAAAGGATCCATCCCGCGGCCAGAAAAATTAAGATTGCCTGGATGAGCCCTGAAAGGCTTTCGAACTTGCCGTGGCCGAACGCGTGCCGCTCGTCCGCAGGCTCAGAAGCGCGCCTGACGCCCACGGTGGCCACGATCGCGGCAAAAACGTCCACGCCCGAATGCAGCGCTTCGGAGATCACCGAAATCGAGCCCATCACAAAGCCGACAATGAGCTTCAGCGCCACCAGCAGGACGTTGGACCCCACGGATAAAAGGGCTATAAGGAATTTGTACCGTTCGGTCTGCACCAAAACCTCCAAACAAAAAGCCCCGCGGAACATGTGCATGTCCCACGGAGCTGGGGATTCCGTTGCCGCTCGGGCCCGGCCACGCTGCCTTTGGCAGCTGCCTGATCATTCGCAATGAATATAGAATGGTGAACCAGCGTGTGGCAAGGCTTTCCAAAGTCGCCATTGCACGCGTGAAAAAAAAGGCATTTCCACTCCTCAGCAGAAACGCCCTTCAACCTTCAATTATCAAAAGTAAACCTGCAGCCTGTCAAAACGACTTTCCCTCGACCAGGCTGCCGTCCTTGTACGTGGCCTCGCCCTGTTTCTTGCCCTTCTCGGTCCACATGATCTTGAGGCCGTCCAGATGGCCGTTTTTATAGTTTGACTCGGCCTCCTTCTTGCCGTTATCGTAATATTCGATGCAGGGGCCGTCGAGGAAATCGTTGGCATAGTTCTGCTCCACCTCGAGCTTACCGTTTTCAAACCATTTCTTTTCCGGGCCGTTCTTGTTTCCCGCGGCATAGGTGGTAACCCGTTTCATGTTGCCGCTGGGATACCACACCGTTTCCGCGCCGTCCTTTTTTCCGTTCTTAAAGGAGGTCTCGGAAGACTTTTTCCCATCGGGAAAGTAATTGGTCGCCGTTCCCAGCGGCGTGTCGAGGCAGTAATTCGCCTCGCTCTTGAGCTTGCCGTCCTCCCACCACGACTTGTCCCAGCCGTTTCTCTTTCCGTCCGAAAACATCGTCTCAATATACCGCTTTCCATTCTGATAATTGCCCACCATGAGGCTGTCCTGTTTCCCTTTTTTATAATGTGTGTCCGACTGGATGCTGCCGTCCGGGAAATAATAGACGGTGCGCACCACGTCTTTTTTCGCGCCTACGACAAGGAAAAAATTTTCCTTTTTCTTGGCGCCGTTCGGATACGTGTCGGTCACCTGTGATTTCATTTCGGGCTTCGAACATCCCGCCACGGCGACCAGAACGCACATACCGATGATATTCCTCAAGCGCATAGCCTCTCCTTTTTGAAAGGTATATCCAGCCTCTCTTGATAAAATATATTTGATGATGCTTGAAACAAAAATCCAGCCTTGATGTATTTATTATGCAAAAACGGCGCAAATTTGTCAATTGTTTCATGGGTTTGCCCTATTACCATGAGGATATCCCGATGGGAAATTATATTTTCCTTATGAGCAGGCAGCCCATCGCTTCCAAACCGTCTTGCATGCCGATTCTTCGAAAAAGGGGCCGTCGTCGTCATGAGATTCCGCCCGTGCATAGATTTACATAAAGGAAAAGTGAAACAGATCGTGGGGAGCACGCTGCACGGCGGAGCGGACCATGCGCTTGTCACCAACTTCGAAACCGGCCTCTCCCCCGCCCATTTCGCGCGCATGTACAAAAACGACGGGCTTTTTGGCGGTCATGTCATCATGCTCGGACCCGGGAACGAAAACGCCGCGATCGAAGCGCTGACCGCGTTTCCGAACGGATTCCAGGTGGGCGGAGGAATCACGCCGGACAATGCGGGAACCTTTCTTGACAACGGCGCGTCGCATGTGATCGTCACGTCTTATATTTTCCAGAACGGTAAGATTGCCTGGAAAAATGTGGATGCAATGGTTGCCTGCGCCGGAAAAAACAGGCTGGTGATCGACCTGAGCTGCGTGCGGAAAGGCGATGCGTTTTTCGTGGCAACGGACCAATGGAAAAACGTTTCCCCGGTGCCTGTTTCGGGTGAAACGCTTGCGAGCCTCGCCGCACAGTGCGATGAATTCCTCATCCACGCCGCGCACGTGGAAGGCAAGCGTTCGGGCATCGACGAGGAACTTGTCGCTCTCCTCGGTGACCGGAGCCCCATTCCGGTCACCTATGCCGGCGGCATCCGCTCGCTTGCCGACCTTGACCTTGTGGAAAAATTGGGTAAAGGACGGGTTGACGCGACCATCGGCAGCGCGCTGGATATTTTTGGCGGGGATTTAACGTACAAGTCGGTGGTGGAATGGAATTTGAAACGCAATAAAGAAAAATAAAAATGGGCGTTCCCCTCCCCCTCATCAAACTCGGGGTCGGGTCGGCCGGACTGGAGCGGTGAGCCGGATCGAATTGCCGGCCGACCCTGCAGTCAGGCATCGGGCGGTCAGGCAACGAGGCCAAAGGCCGAGCCCGGAAGGAGGGCCGACCCCATGGAGGTGCATGCGCCTCCATGGGGTTACGCCCAAATCTTAATACTATTTATTTAAAAGAACCTGCCTCAACTCGATCCCCGCCTGCCCCGCCACTTCGATAACATGGTTGTCACGGTAAAACTCCAAATAAAAAATCCGTTTTATCCCGCTGTTGGCGATGAGCTTGAAGCAATGCCAGCAGGGCGAGGCCGTGATGTAGATGTCGGCTCCGTCCACCGCGACGCCGTTCTTGGCCGCCTGGATTATGGCGTTGGCCTCGGCGTGCACCGTGGCGATGCAGTGGCCGTTTTCCATGAAGTGCCCCACGTCGTCGCAGTGCGGCATGCCGCGCACGCTGCCGTTATAACCGGTGGAGAGGATGGTCTTGTCCCGCACGATCACGGCGCCCACGTTCTTGCGGTCGCAGGTGGAGCGCGTGGCCACCTGCTGGGCGATCTTCATGAAATATTCGTCCCACGGCGCGCGTTTACGTTTAGGAACAAACGCCTTTTTCTTTTTCATTGCCGCTCCTTGGCCTACTGCGTTCCGTCAACCGTGTCTATCATTTTAACGCGGTGCTCGTGACGGCCGCCCTCGAACGGCGTCGAAAGCCAGTTCTTGAGGATTTCCGTCGCCGTTTCATCCGGCGTGGTCCGCTGGCCGAGCACCAGCATGTTCGCATCGTTGTGCAGGCGCGACATCGCGGCCATCTGCGGCGTGACGCACAGCGCGGCGCGCACGCCCTTGAACCGGTTCGCCACGATGCTCGCGCCGATTCCCGACCCGCAGATGACAATGCCCCGCTTGAAGGTGCCGTTGGACACCTTGGCCGCGGCGCGCGCCGAATAGATGGGATAATCGCTGCGCTCCTCGCTGAACACCCCGACGTCCTCGCAGGGGATCCCCATTTTCTGGAGCTCCTGCTTGATGTGCTCTTTGAGCTTATAACCGGCGTGGTCTGCGCCGATGACAATGGCGTTGTCAGGCTGGGGCATGTTATTCCTTTCATTTATCTCATGCATTCGTGGATACATAAATTATGTTAATCCAGCGTGAAACACCCATTAAAATAAATACTTTCCCGCCGTAACATCGAGTCAAATCTTAAAGTCAAACAGGATGAAAATAATGGAAGAGTTGGACGATCTTACCATTCAGCGGGCGAAACGGAGGAATAAGGCCGCATTCAAGAGCGTCTATGATTTTTACGCGCCGTTTGCATGGAAGATCGCCTTCAGGACATTGCACGGCAACAGCGAACTGGCGGAGGAGGCGGTACAGGACACGTTCATAAGGGCCTACAACTCGCTGCCCAAATTTGAGGGCGGCGCGGCGTTCTCGACATGGATTTACAGAATCACCTTTAACGTGTGCATGACGCTGCTCCAAAAAAAGGGAAAGGCTGACGAGATGCAGGACCTTGATGAAAATACCGCCGCCGTGTCGTCAGCAGTGGAAACGGATATGCAGCACGACTTACAGAAAATCCTTAAAAGCATTTCCGCGGAGGACAGGTTTCTGCTCACGGGAAGGGAAATGCTGGGATTTTCGTTTGAGGAACTTGCCGATATCACGGGAAAAACCGCCGGCGCTCTCCGCACCCAGCTTTTCAGGCTGAAGGAGGAGATCCGGAGGAAATTCGGGGAGGAATGATGGAACAGATGAATGAAAAACAGCTGGCTGAACAATTTGCAAGCGCCATGGCGGAAGTGCCGCCGCTGCCCGACCACCTGTTCGGCGCAATCACGCGGAAAATCGATCACCGAAAGATCATCATGCGCTCCGCATGGGCGGCGGCCGCCTCAATCATCATCGCGGTGTCCGCTTTCACCGTATACCGCGCGTCCGCGCCCGCCGTGGCAAGCAATGCGGAAATTTCGGATGAGATCGCCAGCATCAGCACTTATTTCAGCAGCGACGATCTTCAGGACGATGATAACGCGACGTTGGAAAACGTGCTTTATCAGGAATAACATTTTTCAGGAGGATTTGGTATGAAGACAAAATCATTAGTGACCGCGGTTCTGGTTCCCGCTTTGTTCCTCGCGGGGTCGGCTTTTGCAGCGCCCCATGATTCAGCTGCGACGGCACAGCGGGATTCATCCCACCAGAAGTGGATCGCCCAGCTCAACCTTACCGCCGACCAGAGGGCGAAAATGAAGGCCCTCCGCGATGACATGCGCGCGCAGCGCAAGGCGAACATTGAAAAAATGCAGGCGCTCCGCGAGAAAAGCAAGGAAGAGCTGCTCAAGGCAACGCCGAACAAGTCCGTGCTGTACGGCTACGCAAAGGAAATGGGAGAGCTGCACAAGACGATGGCCGAGCATATGGCCGACCATCTTATCAAGGTGAAGGCGATTCTTACCAAAGAGCAATTCGAAAAGATGCTGAGCAAGGATTTCCTCAAGGGATTGCGCGAGCGGGGTACGCATGACGGCCCGCCACACGGAGGTCCGGGAGGCAAGCATGACAAGGATGAAGATTGACTGGAAGGCTGAACTGTTGAAAGGTTTTAAGGTTTAAAGGGCCACGGGTTCAAAGGTTGAAAGGTTTATGGGTTGGCGGAAGGCTCTGCCAGCCTTTTTTTTCTTTTCCCGAGCCCGCCCTCGGGTGCGCCTGCCGGTAGGTCTTGAGCAGGTGTTCTTTTGACATATGCGTATAGATCTGCGTGGTGGAAAGCGATGAATGCCCCAACAGCTCCTTTACCGCGCGGATGTCCGCGCCGCGGTCGAGCAGGTGCGTGGCAAACGAATGGCGCAGCACATGCGGGCTTTTCTTCTTCTGCTGGCTCACCGCGGCAAGCCCGCCTTCCACGATGCGCTCGATCTGTCGGCGCGAAAGCCGGCCCCCCTTGTGGTTTGCAAAAAGCGGCGCATCGGCCGAGGCGAGGGGGGATCTTTTATCCAGATACTCCCGTATCGCGGACATGGCCTGATCGGTCACCGGCACGGTTCGCTCCTTTTTCCCCTTGCCGAGCACCCGTATCCATTCCCTTTTGAATTCTATGTTCCCAGCGTTGAGGCCATGAAGCTCGGCAAGGCGGATACCGCTTCCATAGAGAAGTTCCACAATCGCGCGGTTCCTTGCCGTTTCCGCATCGCTTCCGTTTTTTCCTTTTGGCGCATTAATGCTCCCCAATTCCTGCGCCTGTTTTTCGGTGAGAAAGGCCGGCAGCGGCTTGTCGAGCTTGGGATTGGCGAGCAGTTTTGCCGGATTGATAACAAGAAAATGCCGCTTAACGCAGAATTTTGAAAACGATTTGAGCGCCGCGACCTTCCGGGCAACCGACCGAGGCCGGAGGTGCTGCTCCCCCATGGAATAAGTAAAATCGCGGAGCATGTCTTTTTTCATGACGGTTTCGAAGTCAGCATGGGGATAATTTTGGTTCACAAACGCGACAAACTGGGCAAGATCTCTTTTGTAAGCCTCGACCGTGTGGGTCGAATATCCTTTTTCTTTAAGCAGATATTCGAGAAAAGAATTGATGGTTTCCTGAAGAGCGGCCATAAAACGAGTTCCTTGATGGAAAATATATTTCAGAACATAGTAAGATGGATTCTTCTCCTATGAAAGGCACCGATTATAAAGAACATTTTACTTGATATGATACGGCGGGTTTGACGGGAAGCACTGAAATTAATTTACGGACGAGAAGTTCCGCCGACGTCAGAGGCGTTCCAGCAAAGAGGAAATCGATCCCTATCCCAACCTTGTTGAGACGGGAACGCCCAACCTTCCATATCCTCTATTTTGTCTTGCTGATAAAAAAACGGTACCCCACCGTCACCTCGGTCGCCCGGTTGAAAGCGGTCCCGCTCAAATCGGACGAAATGCTGGTGAGCCCGTACAGGTATTCGCCGGAAACGAAGAAGCCGTGTCTGCCGAACGACATTCCCGCTTCGAGCCCGCCCAGAACCCCGAAGTCGTTGCCGTAGATACCCACGTACGGCATGTGCGTGCTGCCGGGAGTGGCTTCCCTTCCGTCAATCAACCATTTGAGCGTGCTGCCGAGCAGCCAGGAACCGGTGACCCCGGCCTTGGCGTATATCCAGCCCGCCGGTCCGCAATAGCCGCCCTTGACCACCAGGGGAAATGCGAGGTAGCGGAGTTCGGCGGTCGTGGCAAGGTCGTGCTGGAAAATATCGTCGGTGAACATGACCGCTGTTTTATTCGTGTTCTCGCCGCGCACCTGGTACTCCGTCCCCAGGGAAACTGCGGCAAATCGGCCGATGCGGATCTCATAGTCCAACCCGATCGCCGGGCCGATGATATGGACCACGCTTGCGTTCGGAGCGAAATAAGACGCAAGCAAACTGTCTGCGGCGATGCTCGATTGTGAAGCTCCCGCCGTGAGCGCGAATGAAAAACGCAGCGGCACGCCGCCCACGGCAAGCGGCTGCGCGAACGAAGAAACGGAGAACAGGGCAAGCCAGATGCAGAAAAGTCGGAGTGCGTGTTTCACTTGAGACCTCCAGTCATGATCCTCATCGTTCTGACATCCGTTTTTCCACTCATCCGGATGATGAGCACGCGGTGCGCCTTGAGCACGCTGAATCTTGCGAGCGGGATCCGGTAATTGCCGTCCGACATCCTGAATTGCGCCGGATCGAGCCGCAGCAGAAGCCTGCCTGAGATGTCGAAGAACTCGATCCTGGTGAGCTCGCCGGCGTTCGATATGTCCAGAAAGCCGTGCGAAAACGCCACCACGGGCTGGAAGTGCTTTGCGGAAAAAACCTTGCTGCGCAGGGCCGACCTCGGCGCAAGGATTTCGTTGTCGGATAAAAACGGAATTGTCGCGGATGTATCGATGGTGGTATCGGCGAGGGACGCGGCCAGGAACGTGGATTTCGTCACGATCCCGAATGTCCCGCCGGGATACACCTCTTCCTTTTCCGCAAGATGATTGTCGTCGTGGGCCCAGATTTTCGCAACGCCGGAGTCCTGCGGCACCGAAATGATGAGCGGCGCGGTGGTGAACGACGACGTGATGTGCCCGCTTGGATCGAACCCGACCCAGGAGATGATAGTGTCCCACACGCCCGACACGCGCGCCGAAATCGCGAAGTTGCTGGGCTCGAGGCTCGCAAGCGGAAACGAGTAGGCCTGCTGCGACGTTTTGATCTTGAGCTGCACGGTGACCGGCGAGAACGAAGGGTAGTAAAATCCCTGCCACTGCGACAGGTTCTGGCTGGTCACCCACGGGAGGGAGGCGGAAAGATCCACCCCGCGCCACGAGTTGCCCCCGGTGCTGGCGTCGATTGACGTGTGCGCCAGGATCGAGTCCGTGGATTCGCGGAGATCCTCCTGGTAGGCCGTGGTGGCGTCGCCCACGGTAACGAGCACCACGTGGCGGTAGGCGACCGATGTGTCCGCCAGCAGGCGGGCCGCCGCTTTGAGAAGGGAGAGAAAATCGTCCCGTGCCTTCTGGATCATCGGCTCGGAACTTCCGGCCGTGGGCACCCAGACCGGCGTGGGGTCGGGCTCGTTGAGATATTTGGCGTACAGCGACTGCTCGTCGAATGTTGACAGATACGCATTAATGGCGGCGGGGCCGCTGTCGGTGATCGCCTGCGTCGCGTACGGCAATGCCGACACGCCCTCGATGCTGTGGAGCAGGCCGCAGGAGTAGCCGCGTTCCCTGAGTGTCGCCACATTCTGCTTTATCAATTTGGCCTGGCTGATCACCGTTTGCGCATACCCGGACAGTCCGCGGATCCCGGTGCTATAATCGATCATCTGCGCCGGCGCGTTCCACCGCCATAGGAATACGGTCTGGATGGGCTTGGAAAGCCTCATCATGGTCGAGTCGGTGAGCGCCGTGTTGAGGAGCAGGTAATTGCCCGCCCACGCGCCGTCGGCAAACGACGTGAAATGCATCACGCTCAGGGCCTTGGGCAAGTAGGTGAGCATCACCTGGGACTGGTACGGGATGAGCTGCGACGTGGAATCGCGGAGCTGGATTTGACCGGTGGAAGTCCCGAGATAGTATTGTTTGTCGGTGGTATTGGCATAGACGGTAAGTCTGATGAACTGCGGATTCTGCCCGTTAGGGTCGTTGAACACCACCGGCACGGCATACGGCGTGTTGCCGTTGCCCGGATTGGGTATCAGGTACCGCAGCCGCACATGCCGGCGCATTCCGATTGACGCATGCGCAAACGTCGCCTCGTAAACGGTTGCCGACATCTGCTGCAGCATGGCGACGCGCCGGTCGAGCGAGCTTGCAACGGCGCTGCTGTCCGGCGTCTTGACATCGACGATGTATTTCGCCTCCAGCAGTTTGGCGCGGTACAGCGTGTCGCCGATCCACGTTTCGAGGCCCGTCGCCACCGCGTTTTGCGGCAGCTGCACCAGTCCCTTGAAGAAATACGAGCCGATGGTATTCGGAACATTGACCTGGCTGATGTTGCCCGTGAGGTAGGCGTCTTCCACCACGTCAAGATAACTGCCCCGAGGGTTGATGGTGAGTTCCGAGATCTCCAGCTGCGAGGTGCCGAGCTGGACCGGGCTGAAGTTTACCGTGGAATCGAGCAGCGAGTCGTTCACCTGTTGGTAGTCCACGACCTTCTGGTACGTCATAAAGTAAATTTGCGCGCAAACCGGCGCGGCAAGCGCCGCCGCCATCAGCACAATGCAACCGTGCAGCAGGTATTTCTTCATGGCTCCTCCTTGGAGGCAAAATGAGCGTGGCAAGAAATGATTTGCGACCGGGGATGGTGAAATGCGTGGCTCATGGGTGCTGAACAAAATATAGTGCGGGAAAAGACCAATTCCCAAACCTTTTTCAACAAAGTGTTTTCTTGTGGGAAACCTTTTCGTGCAATGAACCCTTGATGCGCCGACAGGTCCGTTGTAGTTTGCTTCAAGCCGTCGGCAACGGCTGGAAGCGAGGATCGAAAAATCCACGACATCCGTTATACCATAGGCGAACGTGCAAACGGGAGCGAGCGCAGATTATTTTTTTACTGAAAGGAAACGATGCCATGGTCTTCGGAAAAAGCTTTTCAGTCCAGACAAAAGGATTTTCGGATATTATTGACATCACCTCGAACGTGGAGTCCGTTGTAACGGAATCGGAAGTAAAAAACGGCATCGCCGTTGTGTTCGCGGTCGGTTCCACCGCGTCCGTCTCCACCATCGAATATGAGCCCGCACTTGTCCAGGACCTGAAGGACCGGCTCAACGAACTCGTGCCGAGCGATCTCAGGAGCAGGCATTCCGAAACCTGGGGCGACGACAACGGCTTTTCCCATATCCGCGCCACGCTCATGGGGCCCGGCGTCACCGTGCCTGTTTCGGCCGGAACCCTGACGCTGGGCACTTGGCAGCAGATCGTGGTGATAGACCACGACAACAGGCCCCGTTCCCGGAAAATATTCGTACAGATCATCGGGGAAAAATAACGGCAAAACAGCATATTTTATTTGACTGCCGCTGTTTTTTTAATATTTTATTACTGGTACCAAGTAGCGTGCAGAGTAGAAATTTCACCATCAACGAGGGAGGTTTTATGTATAAACGTCTTGTTTCTTCATGCATTGCTGTTGCAGTGTCTGTCATGCTTCTGGCGCCTGCCGCTTGGAGTGATGATGTGACCACGCCGATAGCGTCAGGTGCAAAGGCCATGCTCTTCACCTTCGAAGGATTGTCAACTATTGGTGCGGGCGATTTTAACGGCGGGGTTGGAGGGAAATATTACCTGATGGACATGCTTGCACTCCGTGGAAGTCTGGAATTCGGCCTTACCGATAAGGCGACGCCGGCCCCGACAGGCGGCTCCGAGGGCGACGATAACACCTGGGACATCGGGCTCAGCGTTGGTGGAGAATACCATCTTCTTAAAACCAGGGTCAGCCCCTATGTAGGAGCCGAAATCGGATTTCTGGCAACTCAGACTTCCTCAAAAAACACTCTCAACCCTCAGACCACCACAACCGGCGGCGACTTTGCGTTCAACATAGCCGCGCTGGGCGGTGTTGAGTTTTTCATTATTAAGGAATTGAGTCTGAGCGCCGAGTATCGTCTTGGATATACCCTGGATGCCCCGTATGACACAAAAGCCACCACTGCGGGAAATCCATCCGTGACCGTCACGACTAAAAATGGCGCGACCAATTCTCTTGGCATCGTCGCCGCCGGCGCCTTGATCATGGCGTTTTACTTCTAACACCTGAATCAGGTGGCAAACAATCAGGCCGGAAAGAAAACTTTCCGGCCTTTTTTTATTCCTTACCGCTTGCCTTTTAGCCTTCATTTGATGCATGACAGATTGTATTTTTTTAAATCGTAATCCTTTCCACGGAAAATCAAGAGGGGCACCATGAAAGGCATCATTCTCGCCGGCGGACTGGGCACAAGGCTGTATCCGGCAACGATCGGCATATGCAAGCAGCTGCTGCCGGTATATGACAAGCCCATGGTGTATTACCCGCTTGCGATCCTGATGCTCGCGAAAATCCGCGACATCCTTGTCATCACCACGCCGCAGGATCTCGATGCCTTCAGGCGCCTGCTCGGCAGCGGCGCGCAATGGGGACTCAACTTTGCCTATGCTGTGCAGCAAAAGCCCGAGGGCATCGCGCAGGCATTCATCCTGGGAAAGGAATTCATCAAAAACGACGGCGTGGCGCTCATTCTCGGCGACAACATTTTCTGGGGCCACGGCCTGGTGAGCACCCTTGCCGAGGCTGCGGTAAAAAAAGACCGGGCGACCATTTTCGGATACTGGGTCAACGATCCTCAGCGCTACGGCGTGGTGGAGCTTGACAACGCGGGAAGGCCGGTGAATCTCGTGGAAAAGCCCAAGGCCCCGAAATCGCCGTACGCGGTGACCGGTCTTTACTTCTACGACAACGCGGTGGTGCGGTATGCGGAGGGGCTCAAGCCCTCGGCGCGCGGCGAGCTTGAGATCACCGACCTCAACCGGCTTTACCTGCAGGAAGGCAGGCTCGACGTGGTGCTGCTGGGGCGGGGCGTTGCGTGGCTCGACACCGGAACCCATGAATCCATGCTGCAGGCGTCTGTTTTCGTGGAAACGATACAGTCCCGCCAGGGACTCAAGGTGTCATGCCCGGAGGAAATCGCCTTCATGCTCGGGTATATCACCGGCGATCAGCTCATGAAACTCGCGGAACCCATGAAGAAAAACGGCTACGGCGAATATCTGGTCCAGATCGCCAGCGGCAAACGGTAGCAAGACCCTTTCATGAAATTCACCGAGACAAATTTAAAAGGCGTGTGGATCATCAGCCCGGTTGTGCATGAGGACGGCAGGGGATTTTTCCTCGAATCGTTCCTTGCTTCCGAAATGGAGGCGCACGGCCTGCCGGGGAGCTTTGTGCAGGACAACCACGCGCGCTCCACAGCGGCGGGCGTCATCCGGGGGCTGCATTTCCAGAAACCTCCCAGGGCGCAGAGCAAGCTCATCCGCGTAGTGCGCGGCTCGGTGTTCGACGCGGTCGTGGATCTCCGCAAAAACTCTGAGACGTTCGGAAAATGGCTCGGGTTCACCCTCAGCGAACAGAACAAGGAAATGCTGTTTGTCCCCAAGGGGTTCGCGCACGGCTACTGCACGATGGCGCCCGGCACCGAGTTCCTTTACAAAGTGGACGACTATTATTCTCCGGCGCACGACAGCGGCATCCGCTGGAACGATCCCGGCATCGGCATCGGCTGGCCGAACGTGAGTCCCGTTATCTCCGACAAGGACAAAAGGCTCCCCTTTCTCAAGGACATCGAGCCGCCGTTTTAGCCGCGCCCGCAGAAACACCTATGAAAACAACATTCACCGGGCTCGTGTATCCGCTGCGGGTTATTGCCGCGTCCGTCGGCTATGTAAGTTATTTCCTCGCCATCCTCGTTTTCCTGTGCGCCGGGCTCCCGTTTTTCCTGCTGTTCGCGCTGCTGCCGAAGCTGATGCAAAGGCTCATGCGCGCCGCGCTCACGGCATACACGTTTTTTCTGACGCGCCTGTGGCTGCCGGCCCTGGGGCTCTATGCCGTCGCCGAGATCTCGGGGCTGGACCGCGCGCTCCGCGGCGCCGTGCTGGTGGCCAACCACCGGGGCAGGCTCGACGCCCTGCTCCTGCTGTCGATGCTCCCGCGCACGGGCGTGGTGATAAAGGCGCATTACGCCCGCGAACCGCTGTATTACGTATTTGTCAAGTACCTCGATTTCGTGAGCATCGACCCGGACTCCCTGGGGTCGCTCGGCGCGGCGACGGCAAAATGCCGGGAAGTGCTGGCGAAGGGAACAAACCTCCTGGTGTTTCCCGAGGGCACGCGCGCGAAAACCGGAAGGCTCCTCGAATTCAGGACGTTTCCCTTCAGGGTCGCCATGGAAACGGGCGCTCCGGTGGTGCCGGTCATCATCCATTCCGACCTTCCTTTCATGGCGCGCCGCAGGGGAAGTATTTTTCCAAGGTACCGGTTCAGGTACACGATCAGGTTCCTGCAGGCCGAACGGCCCGGTCCCGGCGAGAGCGCGCCGGACTTTGCGGCGCGGGTGCGCGGCCTCATGGCCGGGCAGCTCGCAATGCTTGACAAAGGCACCTGCTGGGACATTGGGGCAAGCGGTACCTGATCCGCTCCGTCACGAATTATTCGTAAAAATGAAAACGCTCACCGCAAAGGCGCAATGGTCGCAAAGGGAAAGAAAGATCAATACAGGATATTTTCCAATTCACATTTTTTTTTGCGTCCTTTGCGCCTTTGCGGTGATTTTCTAAATAAATTGTGCGAATATAAAAGGACACCCTCTCATGCAGCAGACGACCTTCGGCATGGAAGACATCCTGGCGATCCTTCCCCACCGGCCGCCGTTCCTTTTTGTCGACCGGGTGGTGCGGCTTGTCGTGAACAGGGAAATTCTCGCCGAGAGAGACATCCGCGACGACGAGCCGTTCTTTAAGGGGCATTTCCCGCACAAGCACATCATGCCTGGCGTGCTGGTGACCGATGCGCTGGCCCAAACAAGCGGCCTGCTGTGGGGACTCTCAAAAAAGGTCGGCGGCGAGTCGCCTGCCAAGGAACCCCGGATATTCTACCTCGCCCAAGCGAATATAAAGTTCGTCAATCCCGCGTTCCCGGGTGAAACGCTCGAGCTCCGTTCCCGGTGCGAGACGAGCTTCGGCGCGCTTTTCAGCTATGCGGTCGAGGCGTGCGTTGGAAAAAAAACAATCGCCAAGGGCACCCTCGCCCTTGCCATGATGGACGGCGCGCCATGAAGCTGCTCTTGCTGCGCGGAAACCCGAGAAAAAACGGCTTCACCCGCTACCTCACAGACCTATTTGTCAAGGGAGTCAGGGAGGCGGGCGGGCAGCTTGTCGACCGCGACCTGTCATCGCTTTCCATTAAAAACTGCACCGGGTGCTACTCCTGCTGGGTCACCTCGCCGGGGAAATGCATCATCAGCGACGACATGGGTTCCGTGCTGCAGGACTTCCTCGACGCCGACACCGTGGTTTTCGCGACCCCGCTCAACGCGTTCACGGTAAGCGGCCCCCTTAAAAACGTCATGGACAGGTTGCTGCCGCTCACGCAGCCGACCTTTGAGCAGTCGCCGCCCGGTTTGGTGCGCAACAGCCTGCGGTTCCCTGAAAAATGGCCGAAGAAATTCGCCGCGATCGTGGTGGGCGCGTTCAAGGGCGAGGAGAATTTCGCGGCGGTGCAAAGCACGTTTTCCCTGTTCGCCAACGCCATGAGCATGGAACCGGCCGGCGATCTCATACGGCCCGAATCGCACCTGCTGCGTTTCGCCCTTGCAAAGCCGCTCACGGTAAAGACCATAGAGACCGCATTTGTCAAGGCAGGCTACGAACTCGCGACGGAGGGCAGGATCACGCCCGAAACGCGGCAAAAGGCCGCCACGCCCCTCGCACCCGATCTCGGATATTTCAAAAAATACTCCAACATCTACTGGGAGCACGCCGTTGCGCTGGGCGAGAAGTCGCACGACCTCGACCTTCTCACCAAAACAGTGATGGCGGACGTGCGCATCCTGATGCAGGAAATGGCGCGCAGCATCGACCCTGCCGCCACCGCGCACCTAAAAACAACGCTGCAGTTCGAATTCACCGACAAGCCGTATTCGTTCATTCTGTCTGTTGACAAGGGGAAATGCACGTTTATTGAGGGAAAAACCGACAAGCCAGATTTGAAGGTGACCACCTCCACCGGCGTGTGGGCAAAGGTGTTCATGCGGCAGATCAACGTCCGCGACGCGCTGATGAACAGGCAGATCGTGCTGGAGGGGGACAAGTTTATTTTTTCAAGGCTCGACAGGTATTTTCCGCCGCCGGTGATGTAAGCAGGATAATCGGTTTTAAGGTTGTTTTTGACAAAACGGCACTAAAACACCTATATTTTCGAACTGAAACCTGGCACTCGAAACATCCAAGAGAGTCGTTTTGCATGACAAAAGAAGATATTTTACGAAGGCTTCGTGAAAAAAAACCCCAGCTTATGAGGAAATATCCTCTTCACAGGCTATCTCTGTTCGGTTCATGGGCACGGGGTGATCAATCGGAAATGAGCGACGTTGACATCCTGGCGGACGTGGATCCATCTATTGGGCTTGGTTTCGTTTCACTCGCCGATGACCTTGAGAAACTTCTCGGAATGAAAGTTGACCTTGTCACCCCTCGAGCTTTAAAACCAGCGCTTAGAAAAGAAATTACAAAGGATCTGGTAGATGCCTAAACGCGAAGCACGTCTCCTCCTTGATGATATGATCGCGGCAATTGAAAAAATTAACCGGTATATTGCTGGATTAAAAATGGGGGAATTTCTAAAGGACGAAAAGACCTGCGATGCCGTCACCCGCAATCTTGAAATAATCGGAGAGGCCGCGCGCCAATGTCCCGAAGCGTTTAAAACCAAACATTCCGAAATCCCTTGGGCACAAATTACCGGGTTGCGCCATAGGATCGTTCACGATTACACCGGTGTCGATTTGGAATTGGTATGGCAGATCATCAATTCAGACATGAAGGAATTATTAAACAACCTGCGCAGTTTATAACCCTGTCCGCGAAATACGGTTGTACCCTTTCTCTCCAAACGGCTTCAGCTTGTCAAGCCACAGTTCCTCCAGCGTCTTCAAATCATCGTCGTAGTTGTAAAGCGGGTCCTCCTTCGGCTCCAGCCGGTCGATGATTTCGTATTTGAACGCGCCTTCACCGCATTTCACGAAATCCGATTGGAGGTCGGGATTGGGAAAAGAACCTGTTTTCAACTGGAACATGATGCTGTTGAATTTGGTATTGAGGGTCTTGGATTTTCCGACAAGGATCTTTCCGTTCGCGGTGTTTGTCACCTGAAAAATTCCCATGGGCAAAAGGGTCTGCTTGTAATTGCGAATGAGCTCTTTTTTGTCAGTCATTGTGTGAAAATTATCTGCCGGGGACCAGTTCCCTGGCCGCCCGCTCCAGTCCGGTGAGATTGTTGATGTTGAAAACGGTCGTGCGCTTGGGAAACCCGTTCACCCGCACCAGGCCCGAAAGCACCCGCTGCGGCCCGATTTCCAGAAACACGTCCGCGTTTTTCGCAAGGAGCGTTTGCATGCTTGCGCGCCATAAAACGGGCCTCGTCAATTGCAGTGTGACAAGTTCCTTAATTTTTACCGGATCGCTTTCAAAAGCGCCCGTGCCGTTGAGCAGAAGCGGCACTGAAGGCGGTTTGAAGGTTATGGATTTCACCCAGTCGGCGAACCGCTCCATTGCTTCTCGCATGTAGGGACTGTGCCACGGCCCTGAAACAAGCACTGTCTTGGTCTTGCCGACGCCGAGCTCCGAAAGCCGCCTCGAAAACGCCTGCATGGTCTCCAGGTCTCCCGACACCACGATCTGGTCCGGCGCATTGTCGTTTGCGAGAACGATTTTATCGGGAGCGTTCATGTCCGCGAGCAATTGCTCGACCGTTTCAAGCGGCGTGAACAGCACCGCCATCATGCCGCCGTTTGCGCGAGCCGCCGCCTCATCCATGAATCCGCCGCGCATGGCCGCGATGGTCACGGCTTCCTGGTCCGAGACCACGCCGCTCGCGGCGAGCGAGGTGATTTCGCCGAGCGAATGGCCGAGCACCGCGTCGGGCGTTATGCCTTTTTCGCGCACATGACGCAGATAGCCGAGCGACACCGCCGCGAGCAGGGGCTGCAGAAACTGGGCCTTGCGCAGTTTTTTCTCGGGCCCGCGCAGGCAAAGTTTTTCAAGGTCCTCGTGGGTCAGGTCGCGTGCCAGCGAAACCAACGAGCGAAAACGGGCGTCCGCTTTGAAAAGGTCCTGCCCCATCCCGATTTCCTGCGAGCCCTGGCCGGGAAAAAGAAATACGATCATACTGCCCTTATGCTACCGTCGCGGTAAGGCCGCCGTCAACCACAAGCGACTGCCCGGTGATGTAGGAGGATTCGTCCGAGGAGAGGAATGCGACCGCGGCCGCGACCTCGGCGGGCGTGCCGAAGCGCTTGACCAGGATGCGGCCGAGGTTCTGCTGCTTGATCTGCCGCGGCATCTTCGCGGTCATGTCGGTTTCGATGAAGCCGGGCACCACGGCGTTCACGCGGATGCCGCGCGGGCCGAGCTCGGCCGCAAGCGACCGGGTGAAGGCCAGGAGCGCGCCCTTGCTCGCGCTGTAATTGGTCTGCCCGCCGATGCCCACCATGCCCGACACCGACGCGATGTTGACGATAACGCCCTTCTGCGCGTTCATCATGGGCCGCACTGCGGCCTTTACAAAACGCCACGCGCCGTTGAGGTTCGTGTCGAGCACCTTGTTCCATTCGTCAAACGGCATCATCATGAGGTACTGGTCCGACGTGATGCCCGCGTTGTTGACCAGGATGTCGATGCGGCCGTCGGCCTTGACGATGCCTTCGACGGCATTCCCGATCGCATCGCCGTCGGCCTGGGGACACAGGATCTTCTGCGCGCCGGTCTTCCGCGCCGTGTCCTGCGCGGCCTCCTCGTGGCGGTGATAGGTGAAATACACCTTCGCGTTCCGTTTGCGGAATTCCTCGACAACGGCCCTGCCGATGCCGCGGGACCCGCCGGTGACGAGGGCGATTTTATCGGAGAACATGAGCGCCTTTATTGCTAAATGATCATGATTGCGGACGGGGTATAAAATAGTTTTTGCAACCGGCAAAGGGCGGAACCGCGCATTTATCCATTTAAAACAGTTTCAACCAATCTGTCAATTGTCGCATGATAGTTCACCCATGCATGATACACGCTTTCGGCCCAATCCTCCACCAGCTTTTTATGCTCTTCGAACGTGGCCGCCTTCACCACACCAACAACGGTTATTGCTCCCCTGTTTTCCGGCGGATCAAGCCACTCAAACGTTCCCTTGTTTTTCCTTATGAGCGCGTCCATCAACCGGGTCACCCTTTTGTACTCCATTTTTTTCACGAGCACCATGTGCAGCGCCGCGAGATGGACGTTCACCGACTGCGTGGTCTGCGGCGTCTGGTCGCCCGGATGCTGTACGGCATAGGCATCCAACGTGAGGCGATGAAAGGACGGGTATTTGTAAATTGAAAATTCCTTTTCCAATATTTCGCCGTAGAGTTTCCAGCAGCCTGCCGAGGATGAATGGGGATACCGGAAGGTCGGGCCATCAATGTCGGGCACGAGGGCGCGGCAGCCGATGCAATGAATCAAGGGTTGCATTTTTTATGTTAACTATTGCAGGTTTGGCAGCTTCGCCAGATCCATCTCAAGCAAATACACCTTCTCGTTTTTATATGACAAATCGCCGATCACGTTCAATCCTATCATCTGATACGGCCGCACCCGCCTTTCCGAGCACGTGCCGTAGACTTTTCTGACGTTTCTGGCGACCAGTTTTTCCAGAAAATATTTCGTGAACAGTTTCAGCATGGGCGTGCCGCCCATGGGATCGAGCAGGGAGAACATCTGGATTATTTCAGCGACAGCCTTGTTTGATTTGTCAACCGCAAAACCCTCCATTTCCAGTTGCAAAGGGTTCTTATGGTCGAAATTCACCGCGCACCCTGCCACGATCCGCTCGCCCAGCCGCGCCACATATAGTTCCTGGGTTTCGTAAGGAATCTTCGTGACGATCCTTTTTGACTTGTGATCGAAGTCCCAAAGGTGGTCCAGGTTTTTCATATGACCGAATGCCCGGTAGAACGCCCGCTCGTAGGAACGGAGCTCGGCTTCGTTCGTTTTGTCAACCATTGAAAAAACAAAATTGCCTGTTTTCTCCAAACTCATCCTCGCAATTTATTAAATGAGAAAGCGTGATGACATGCCTGAAATTCTTTGCAAGCGCAGCGGCTGGATAAAATATGATTTTTGCGTAATTATTTCAGAAGGGACATGATGACCAAATCCCTTTCCGCTTTGTCATCAGCACTAGCAGTTAAAACCGATCTGGTTTTTGTCTACAGCTCGTCAAGCTTCACCGAAAGGCTCTTGGGCATGATGGGCGGCATTGAAATGGTTTTTATCACGGGGCCTTTTTCAGACCCGAGGCTGAACTGAAGGCCCGCATAGGCGATGTCAACGGGAAACAGCGCCAGGCCCACATGGGCGTTTAAAACATGGGAAAAACAAGACGCCGTTACTTCAGCCACCTTTGCGGCCCCGTTGAAAATGGGCGTCCCCTTTTTAAGTTCCTTTGCGCCGTGTTCGGTGCAGATGCCGATGATCTTGTTCTTGGTGCCGGCCTCCCTGCGCTTGCAGATCGCGTCGCGGCCGCTCCACTTTTCCTTGCTGAAATCGATCATCCACTGCAGGCCGAGCGCAAGCGGATCGCGCACCGCCGCGCCTTCGGCGAACACGTTGAAGAACCGGCCTTCGAGCCGCAGATCGTTGTGAATGTTAGCGCCGCAAAGGCCGCCGTTGTTTTTTATTGCAGCGGCGAGGCACGCCTCAAACAGTTTTACCGCGGAAGTTTTCGGCACCATGAGGTAATAGCCGAACTCCGAGGTTTTTCCCGCCCTGAAAAGCGAAACGCTTTCGCCCTCGAAGTCGTAACGCTCCACCGAAAGATACGGAAGCCCCAGCACGTCGGCGCCGAACAGCTCCTTGACCACGGCCCAGGCCTTGTAACCGTCTATGCTGAGCAGGCCGTGCGTGGCGCGGCAATCGGTGATGCCCGCGCCGGCCGCGCCGTGCTCCTGAAGCATCGCGTCGAAAGCGGCGTCGTCGATGATGCTTTCTGCCAGCAGGATGAATTCCTCGTCGTTGTTGGCGACATAACAGTCGGCAACGATGTTGCCGGCGTTGTCGGCAATGAAGGTGTGGAGCATGCGGCCGAACCGCACCTTGGCAACGTTGCCGGCGCACAGCGTGTCGAGAAAGTCAAGTCCCTTGTCCTCGGGAAAACGGAAGCGCTGCATATACGAGATATCGCCGATCCCCACCGCGTCGCGGACGAGCCGATATTCGGTCTTCGGGTCGGAAACCTTTGAAACTATTTCCGCGCCGAAGCGCTCGGAAAAAGCGGCCTTGTGTTTTGCGAAGCCGTCGTGAAAAAGGGATGCCCTCATGATTGCGCCCCTTTGGCCGCCTGCCGTTCGAGCACGTAATCAACCACGGTGTTGATGGAGCGCAAAACAGAAATGTTCTGGTCCGGTATTTTTATGCCGAAGGAATTTTCAATGCATAGCACGATTTCCAGCGCGTCGAGCGAATCGAGGCCCAGGCCCGCGCCGAGCAGCGCCACGTCCTCGTGAAGGTCTTCGGGCGCATAGGGCAGGTTGAGGCGGCGGATGAGTTCTTTTTTAAAGGTATCTATCACAGCGCGGCGTTTATCAATCGCCGCCTGCATCGTCGTGGTCATACGCGGTTTCTTTCACCCGTTTTTTTGTATCACGGCGGCGCAATTCACCCCGTGCGATGAGCTGAAAACTACGAGAATATACTTGTTGTCATGCCCATTTCTCAAGGGCGAACCCAAAAGAGCGTGGGCGAGCGAAAACAGCGGGGCCGACGCTTCAGCGAACCCCAGCGCGGGTGAAACATCGATGATGCTATCGAACTTTTTTCCAACAACTTTCCCGACAGCCGCCGTTTCCCGTGGATTGGCGGCATTGCAGCAAACCGCGCCGATGCCCGAGGCGGCGAGCCCTGCTTTGTCAAGGGCGCTTTTTATTGTGTCATCAAGCCGCGCGGTGTCAGCGTCGGGCTTCATGCAATCGCCCGTCTCGGTCGAATACTCCACCGAACACAGCTTTCCCAATATTTTTGCGCCCCGGCCCTGTGCGTGCGAGGCTGTCTCGAGCATGATTGCGCAGGCGCCCTCGCCCCATGACAAAGCGCCGGACGACAGAAGGCCTGCCATGCGCAAATCGGTGACGATCCTTTCCGAAAGTTCGTCGACCGACAGGCTCACCAGCGCCTTTGCGTGGCCGCACCGTAACGCGGCCATTGAAAAACCGAGCCCCATGAGCCCTGCGCCCGGGCCGAAACTGATGGTGGTGTTGTGCCCCGTGAGACGGAGCGCCTTGCAGATGTTTCCGGCAACCGAATTCGGGACGATATAGGGAAACGCCGCCACCTGGTCGATGCGGAATTTTTTCTTGAGCAGCGAGGTGATGTGCTCGGATTCGGCCCACGAAGGCCCTGCCGAAAGATGGAGAAACAGGCCCACCCCGCCGCGTCCGGCAAGCTTGTCGGGACTGCCGGCATGTTTCAGCGCCAGGCGCGCCGCCGCGGTGGCATACAGGCTGGACTTGTCCATGTTCCGCACATCTATGCGTTTGTCAACCGAGGCCATGGCAAAGGCAGGGACCATGCCGAGCCGCACCTGCGGCGCGCCCGAATACGCATCGGCGCCGAGCGCGTTTTTTTTTGAAGCCGCAGCCTCAATGAGCGGCGCATGGCCCAGTCCGGCTGCGGAAACGATACCGATGCCGGTGATCACCACCGGCTCGTCCGAACCATTTTCCGGAGGAGAATATGCCGGATCAAAACGCGGATTCACCACGATGCTGGCATTGTTGCCGCCGAAGGCAAAGTTATTCTTCAACATCGGCCCGCTGCGCCCGACACGGCGGCCCGCCTCCGGGACATAATCGAGCGTGCAGCCGTCCCTTCGCTGCGAAAAATTCGCCGTGGACGGGTAATACCCTTTGGCAAGGGCCATGATGCCGGCAGCGGCCTCGAGCGAGCCCGCTGCGCCGAGGCAGTGTCCGATGATTGACTTGGTAGAGCTCACCGGAATGGCCGCAGCGCGCTCGCCGAACACCTTGCGGATCGCCTTGGTCTCGGCCTTGTCGTTTGCCTCGGTGCCGGTGCCGTGCGCATTGATGTAGGCTATTGACGAAGGAGAAATACCCGCGTCGTTGAGCGCGCGCTCCATGGAAAGCGCCTGGCCCGCGCCCGAAGGATCAGGCGCGGTGCAGTGAAAGGCGTCGTTCGAAAGGCCGAACCCCATCACTTCGCCCAACACCGCGGCCTTCCGTCCCTGGGCATGCGCCAGGTTTTCGAGCACGAAGAAACCGGCGCCCTCGCCCAGGTTGAGTCCCACGGGTTTTGAAAACGGCGCGCAGGTGCCTTCGCAGGTGGCCTTGAGGCCGTCGAACCCCGCGAGCGTGGTCTCGCTGAACGTGTCGCTGCCGCCCGCGAGCGCCGCGTCGATGATGCCGAGCCGTATGAGGTCGGCGGCGAAACCGATCGCGGCGGTACTCGCCGAGCAGGCCGTGACCACGGTCGCGCTCGGCCCGGCAATGCCGAAAACATGGGCCAGCGACTTTGCGCCGCAGTAGTACCGGAGGCTGAAAAGTTCCTCTTTGGAAAGCGAGAGATCGCCCGAGAGGATGCGGCCATAATGCCGCTCGATGCTCTGCATGGGACCGCTGCAGGTGGCGAACACAAGACCCATTCTCCGCGAAAGCGCGGACGGCGCAATGCCTGCCCGTGAAAGCGCTTCCTTTGCGGCGGCCGCGGCAAAATGCACGAACCGGTCAAGCCGATGCACGCACGGGTCGTCAACAAGCCCGCGGATATCGAATTCCCGGATGATGCCCGCGTGGCTTGCCCTGAAATGTGAGAGATGGGGCCTTCCGATGGCCGAAAACGACGGCGTCCCCGCCAGTACCGCCTCTGCAAAAGCATTGCAGTCGGCGCCGGCGCTGCACACGGCGCCCATTCCGGTGATGACGACGCGCTGCCTCACGATACAAAGCTTCCGGTTTTGAAAACGACGGTGAAATTATAACCGAGGTCGGTGCTTGCCAGCGCCAGCACGTGCTGTGGCACCTGCCCGAGTCTTCTGTTGTCAAGATCGGCGATCCCCGTTTTCTGGGGCCACAGCCCATCGCCGTTGCGCAGGCTTTCAAGCGAGGCCGCGGCCGTCACAAGAATGGACGCGGTCTCGATGTATCCCGTGTTGAAGCTCGTTGCCGCGAGCGGGACCGACGCGGCGTTGCGTCCGAGAACGTCGAGCACCTTTTTGTCTTGCGCGTTGCCCTGCGGCGCCCACACGGCGAGGCCGATGTCGTTCCAGGCAAGTCCGGCGCGCGAAAGCGCCGTTGCGCAGGCGTGTTCGAGCCCCGCCGGTTCCATGCTCTGGCCGGAAAATTCCTTCCCGTCAATGCTCATGCCGTACGCCAGCACCTCGGCCAGGACCGTCGCGCCGCGCTCCCGTGCCGCATCAAGCGTTTCGAGCACGAGGGTGGCCGCGCCCTCCGCGATCACCTTACGCTTTGGTTCCGAAATGTCAAGGTGATACGCCGACTCGGCCTCACCCTGTTTGAGGAAGCCGATGAGGTCGTAATTATAAAAGCTCTGGTAATACACCTCGTCGGCAGCGGAAGCGAACACCGCCTTTGCGCGCTTTTCCCGCAGGGCGTTGAATGCCCAAGCCACGCTCGCGAGCCCCGCGTGCGGCCCGGGCGCAAGCGTCATGTTGACTCCCTTGAGGCATAATGCATTGGAGACCCAGCCAGCGGTGGAGTTTGCCGTGATGTTGGAAAAACAGGCGATGTCGGGCTGATAATTGTCCGATTTGAAAACGCTGTTCATGTGGTCTGATTCGGGCGGGCCGTTGCACACACCCATCACGATGCCCACGTCGGCCGCGTTTTTCTGGCCCACGCGCAGGCCCGCGTGGTCGAGCGCGAGCTTCGACGCTGCGGTGGCATAGGAGCTCAACAGGTTCATTTGCGCAAAGTCAAGCCTGCGGTCAACGTCCTGCGCGGTAAACGGCGGCACGAGCCCTGCCAGTTTCGACGCCGATGTCGTGTGCCCGAGCCTGCCGGCAGGCCCGATGCCCACCGCGCCGCGCCGCAGCGCATCAAGCGTTCTTGTGATGCCGAGTCCCAGCGAGGTGACCGTGCCGAGGCCGGTGATTACCACGCGGGAAAGCTCGCGCCTGCGCGGCGGCAGGGGAAAGTCCCATTTGGCAACGCACACCGCCGCGTTGTTGCCGCCGAACGCGTAATTCGCGGAAAGAAAGGCATTGTATTCCTTGTCGCGCGCGTTGTTGGGAACATAGTCGAGCGCGCAGCCGGGCCGCGGCTCCGAGAAATTGAGCGTGGGCGGAATGAATCCATTGTTCATGGCGAGCAGGTTGCAGGTGGCCTCCAGCATGCCGGTAGTGCCCATGCAATGGCCGAAAAATGACTTTGTTGACGTGACCGGAATCGCGGCCGTGCCGCAGAACTTGGCGATGCCCTTTGATTCGGCGCGGTCGTTCGCCTCGGTGCCGGTGCCGTGCGCGTTGATGCAGCCGATGTCGTCCCGCTTGACGCCCGCGTCATTGAGCGCGTTCACAAGCGTTTTATACACGCCGTCGCCCCGAGGGTCGGGCGAGGTAGGATGGTAGGCGTCGGAGGTCAACGCGTGGCCGGCGATTTTTCCGTAAATGCGGATGTGGCGCAACAGCGCCTGCTCCATGTCTTCGAGCACCCAGAACACCGAGGCCTCGCCTATGTTAAGGCCTGCCGGCAGGGAAAACGGCGCGGTGCGGCCGGTCGACACCGCCTTGAGGCCGTTGAACCCGCTCACGTTGGCGACGCAGAGCGTGTCCGATCCGCCCACGATCACCGTGGAATACAGCCCGAGATTGATAAGCGACGCGGCCAGACCCAGCGCGCCGGTCGTTGACGAACAGGCAGTGGTGACCAGCCAGGGCTCGCCGCCGGTGCCGAGCGCGCGCGACAGCGCCTTGCCGAACCCGTAATACTGCGCCTGAAGGTTCATCTTCTCGTCAAAAATCTTGTCGCCCTTTCCATGCAGCCATTTATACTCCTCCTCGGCGGACAGCAGGCCGCCGTTGCACGTGCCGAGTACGAGCGCGATGTCGCGCCGCGCGGCGCGCGGCAGGCATTCGATCTTCGCGTCCGCCATGGCCGCGCGGCCCGCGGCGATGCCGAAATGCAGGTATTTGTCTCCGTATTCCCTAATTTCCTCTTCGTCAAGAACCTTGCCCGCATCGAACCCCTTTATCTCGCCGCCGAGGTCGGTGCGGAAATGGCGCGCGTCGAACAGGGTGATGGGCGCAAGCCCGTGCCTCCCCTCGCGCAGCGCCGCCGTGATGTCCGCGCAGCTGTTGCCGATGGGACTCAAGGCGCCGATGCCCGTGACCGCGGCCTGGCCCCTCACGCCCCGGCGCTCGAGCGGCTTGCCCACGGCGCGTCGGCCGTTTTTCCATGTGGCCGGCTCAAGGCTTGCGGCATGAGAATCCTTCTGGAGCCGGTAGAAGTTGTTCCACAGGCCGATGAATTCCCTGTACAGCTCGTCGCGCGTCATGTTGAGCGGCTCGAACACCACGTGCGCGCCGTTGTAATGCGACCAGTTTTTGTCAACGATGCGGTTCTGGCGCTCGAGGCGATCCCAGTGCACCGAGCCGGGATACGGGGTGAATAGGAAAAATTCAGACGTGTGGATGCCGGCCTTGTCGAACAGCTCCACCACACGGTCGCCGATGCCCTTCTCGTCCCAGTCGCGTCCAACGGCGCACGACCCGAAAAACCTGATGTCGTGGTCGCTGAGCTTCTTGACAAGATCAAACAGCATCCGCCGTTCCCTGGCCCCGCCGGCAAGCGCGCGGATCGAGATCGGGTCAACGTTGAGCGTGCAGTAGAAATTCTTGACGCCCGCGGCCGCCATGAGGGAAAGGAGTTTTTCGTCGGTGTTGAGCGCCATGGTGGAGGAGACGAAATATTTCTTCCCCAGCGGGATGAGCGCGTTGAGCAGACTCTGCGCGTATTCGGTCATTTTGCGCTGGGTGAAGAAAAGCGTGTCGTCGGCGAGATACACGTTCTCGTATTTGAGCCCGCGGATCTCCTCCACCACCTTGTCAATGGGCCTGAACCGAATCCTGCCGCCCATGTGCGCGGGTATGGCGCACATCGCGCAGTTGTACGTGCACCCGCGCGTGAGCTGCACAAGGTCCTCGTCCCAGTCGTAATAGTCTTTTTTGTAAAAAAGGTCGCGCCGCGTAATTTTCATGTCGGCCAGATTGAACGAGCAGCCGCCCTTGTAAATCCTTTTCAAGGCGCCGGCTTTGAGATCGTTCAGTATGACGGGCCACGTGGGCTCGCCCTCGCCGGTGTTCACCGCATCGGCGTGCTTGAGGCATTCCTCCGCCATGAACGACGGGAAAAATCCTCCCATGATCACCTTAGCGCCCGCCGCCCTGAACCCGTCCCCTATTTCAAACGCGCGTTGCGCCTGCGGCGTGAAGCAGTTGATCGCGACAAGGTCGGTTTTCGCGGAAAAATCCACCGGGTCGCCCGCGTTGTCGTCTATGAGCTCGACCTCGAATTCCGGCGGCGTCAATGACGCGAGGATGGGGATGCCCAGCGACGGCGGCGTGGTGAAATCGCCGAGAAAATATTCGACCAGCCCCTTGTCCAATTCGGGGTTGTTGAGGAGGAACTTTTCGAAGCGGGGATAAATAAAGGTTATTTTCACGTTTTTTCGGCCTTGGAAAATGCGGCGCAATGGTTATTACTGAGCGGTGATAAAAATAACCCATTGCGAGGGGAATTTTAAAGCATTTCCGAAGGTATTAAGACGTCATTTAAAAACAGCGAGATCTGGATTCGCATGTTTTCGCGCCAGGCCGGACTGGAGTGGTGAGCCGGAGCGAATTGCCGGCCGACCCCGCCGGACAAGCGTCGGGGCGGTCCGAGGGCCGCCGCCGTCTTCGGCGGGGCGCCCAGGTCTTCTCTTTTTGTAAACTTCACGGAAACACCCATCTTCCAATCCCCCTTATTTCCGGATTGGGGCGGACGTTCCACGGGCCGCGGTGCCCCGAAATATATTCGTGCACCGAAAGGCCGAGCGCAAGCGGGATGCGGAGCGCGGCGGGAATGCCGGATTCCTCGACGCTTTTCACCTTGACCGGATCAAAATAGGTACCCAGATATTCGATAAGCGTCAGGTTGTTGGCGCCGCCGCCCGAAAGCCAAACGACTTCAGCGGGAATCACCTGCCGGTACTCGCGCTTGAAGAATTCAAACGCGGACCGCGCCGTGAGCGCGGTGAGCGTCGCGAGCCGGTCGAGCGGTGAAAGGGCCGCAACCTGTGGAAGGGAATATAGCGCCGCAAGTTCCTGCAGAAACGCCTGCTTCGGCGCGGGGCGGGAAAACCATTCGTGCGCCATGAGCGCGCCCAGGCACGCGCTGTCCACCTTGCCCTTTGCCGCGAACGAGCCGTCGCGGTCGAACCCGTCCTGGCAGCCGGCCTCGCGCGCGGCCAGGTTGATGAGGCAGGTGCCGGGCCCGATGTCGCTGTCGAGCACGATGGCCATTGCCTGGTTGTCAACCACGGCCATGTGCGCGACGAGCCCGATGTTGAGGTAAAGGGAAACAGGCTCGGCGTGCTTGGCGATTTTCGCGTTGCCCGGAAACAGCGGCAGCCCGCCGTCGGCGCCGGCCAGGATGCCGTGCCTGCCGAACCCGGTGATGACCGGGACCTTCAGGGCAGAGGCAAGCAGCTGCGCGTCGCCGAGCGTGACGTCCCAGACGCGCGCCTGGTCCCCGTCGCCCGCCGGCCCCCTGAAGAGCGTGCAGGGGTTCATCACGACGAAGTGCGGCTGGCGCATTGACTTATGCGCATGCGACAGCGCGGTCCGGGCGCATTCGAGGAACAGGTACGACAGCCGCTGGTCGAGCCACGCAAGCCGGTCGAGCCCTATTGCGGCCGCGGGATTGAGCGCAAGCGTTTCCACGAGCTGTTCAACGGGGTCAGGATACGGAAGAATCGCATGGGCAACGGACTCCCACGCGTCCCCCTCGGCGCAGAAATAGATGCACTGGATCCCGCTCTGCGGCCCGCCCGCGGAAACGACGAGAATGCGCCTTTTTTTTGTTTTTTTTAAAGCGGAAAAAAAATTCATGGATCATGCCCCGCGTGTGATGAATTATAAATAATAAATGTGGGCGGAGGGAGCAACAAGCAACGGAGATTTGAACGGCCGGTATTCGAAATCCTGTAACATATGCTCGGGCGGGACTGCCTAATAGAATGCCTCCAAGAAATGTAATAAATATGTATGGAAAGAGTCGGGTGAAATCAATTATACTTAATCCGTTATTTTCCACCCCCCAATAAAAGGAATGCACCGATGCCGGACATTTTTCGTTACACCGATTACCGCAAATTCCTCAGGGACGCGATCAAGGCGATGCGGAAAAAAGACCCGTCGCTTTCGTTCCGCGCCCTTGCAAAGCACATCGGCCTGCTCGCGCCCAGCCACATTTTTCTCGTGCTCCAGGCCAAGCGAAACCTCGGCGACCTCCTGGTGCTTAAGCTGTCCGCCTTTTTAAAGCTCAAGCGCAGGGAAATGTTTTACCTCGAGCACATGACGCATTACAACCAGGCGAAAACAAAATTAGAAAAGGATGAGTATTATCGGCGCATGGTTGCGATGAATAGCCGATTGAAGAAAAGAAAATAAAAAATTAATAAAATGGGCGTTCCCCCGGCGTGTAGGGGCGGGTTCGCGAACAGCCCCTACGCAACGGGGGAACGCCCTGAATCTTTAATAAAAAAGCCTGCATTAAAATCAAAAACGCCGTCGAGCGTCAAACACCCGCCGGCGTTCTCATTTTCAAACAAAAACCCTTTTTATTTCTTCGGCATGGGCGCCGGAACCGCCAGTCCCGGCGGTGTCAGCGCCGCCTGCGGCCGTTCTTTCGCCGCGATTGCCGCAATCTGGCTGCGCAGCTCGTCCGCCCTCCGGTCGCCCGGATGGGACTCCTGGAACGCGTTGATGGCCAGAAGCGCGCTGTCGAACTGTCGCAGGTTCACGTACATTTTCGCCAGGCTTTCGTAGCCGCTGTAATAGTCCGGGTCGCGGGCCAGAAGCATCTTGAGCACCGGAATCGCCTCCCTGCTCTTACCCTGCATTTCGAGCGCCTGCGCCAGCATGCGCACGTATTCCGGATTTCTCGGGTCGCTCTTCATTGCCTCGCGGGCGCATGTTTCGGCCTCGGCCAGCCTGCCGTGGTTCACGAGATATTCCTGCAGCAGCGCGCGCGGCCGCCAGTCCCAGGGCACGATCGAAATGCATTTTCCGAGCTCGGTGGTGACCATGTCCAGCTTCGCGTTATATTCCTTCTCCAGCGCCATGAAGGCGGCCTTTTTCTCCTCGATCAGGGGCGCGCTCCCGCTCCCGGCGGATGCGATCTGCGTCTGGAGCGAATCGAGACGCGCCTTCTGTTCCTGCAGCGGCTTGCGGAGCATGAGCGCCATCTCCACGTAGCAGGCGGTGTAGTTGGCCTGCAGGCCCTTTGCCGCCTCGTCCACCGGCTCGTCGGTGATCTTGCCGGTGCCGTACCTGAATACTTTGTCAAGAAGATAGACCGTTTTGTCCACGTCCATGCGCCGGTCCTGCGGAATCATGGCCGGCGTGATCCGGAAGGCAAGGCCCTCCATCTGGAGGTAGGGATCGAGCCCCATGAAGTTGTCGTCAGACACGGTGACCGCGAAATACACCGGTTTGCGCCACCGGTTCGAATCCACGATGTTAAGCACCATCTTGTCCTGCACGCGCAGAACGTTAAGCTGGCGCCGGCCCGGAATGACCACGTTGATCCCCGCGTTGGGCAGCGTGTACTGCGTCGGGTCCTCGAACGGGTTCAGCTCCGCGTTGAGCGCGTCGATCTGGGCGGTTGAAAACGAGATGGGCGCCTTGGGGGGCACGTCCTTGAGCTGCTTGATGTACCAGTCGGTGTTGAGCAGGCTCAGATTGATGAGGCGGACGTCCTTGCGGATGCCGTATGCCTCCTGGAGCGCCCACAGGGGGAACGTGTCGTTGTCGCCGTTGGTGATGAGCAGGGCGTCCTTGTCGCACGACATGAGTAGGTTGTACGAGGCATCGAACGGGATCCAGTTCATGTGGCGGTCGCGCGGGCCCCAGTTCTGGGCGAGGGGGAGGGCGGGCGACACGAACATCGCCACGGCGCACAGGGGCGCCGCGGTGGTGCGCAGGAGTCTGTTCTTGTTTGTAAATAAATAGGCCAGAAAGAGGCCCGAAGCGATGCCGAGCCACATGCCGTAGAACATGAAGCCGGCGTTCCAGAAATAATCACGGACGCGCACCTCGCGGTGCACGTTGGGCGGCGCGCCTTCCCTGCCCGCGCGCGCCCAGGCGAGAAGGTCCTGGTGCTCGGGCTTTGTGCCGTCGGCGAAATTCATATACCACGTGAGGATCACGGTGGTCATGAGCGTCACCAGGATCAGCATGATCGCGGCGTTCCTGTTTTTCCGGTAATAGTAGAACCATGCCATGAACATGAATGCGGTGGGCAGCAGGTAGACAAGCAGCTTGAGAAAGCCGATGCCGAAGTTTCCCTCCATGAAATTTTTCTGGGTGTCTTTAAGGGAGAAATGGAAAAACTGCGTCAGGTGGAACCCGCCGTAGCCCATGTTGCTCTCGATCCCGAACTGCCGCGACAGGGCCCCGCGGCGGTAAAACGATCGCGACACCATGCTCTCGGAGCCGTACTGCTTCCGGTCGAGCGTGGCCGCGAAGGCCTGCCATGTCACGGGATGGTCCTCGTCGATGATCGGGTTGAGCGCCGAGCGTATCGGCATGTAGATGTGGTTCGAAAAACCGACCACGGCCATGAACGAGAACCAGAAGCAGAACTGCCACTTTGCCTTGTTCTGCCCCTGCGCGAACATCATGATGAACGTGACCGCCGTACAGACGAGGCTCACCGCGATGAACCACGAAAGGTTGTACATGAAGGTCGCCATGCCCACGCCCACGATCCACAGGCGCCAGTCGAAGCGTTTCTGTTTGTCAACCATCATGACAAAAAGGAATATCGCCGGCAGGGTGATGCCCGAGATCATGTGCATGCCGACGCCCGAAAAGCCGAGGTATGCGAGCAGGAGCAGGAGCCGGTCGCGCTTCGGGTCTTTCGATTGTGCCCACACGAGCGCGAGCCATAGGGTGATCACCACGGGAAGAAGGCATACGTTGCACTGCTCGGAGAATTCAAGCGAGCAGAACCAGAACGTGTTGCTGAAGGCGCACAAAAGCGCTCCCGTCACGCCCCCGCAATACAGTGTCAGGCGTTTCCACATGGTGTCAGCCTCGCCGACCACGTACCACAACGCACGCACGATGATCAGGTATATGAACAGCGCGGTGAACGCGCTGCCGAACACCGCGATCAGGTTCAACCTGAACCCAGGGTCCTTGAGAAACGACAAGGCGAGGTAAAAGACGCGCCCCATGGGAATCAACAGCGGCGTGCCGGGCGGGTGCGGGATGCCGAGGCAGGCCGAGGAGGCAAGGTATTCGCCGCAGTCCCACAGCGCCACGGTCGGCCCCGCGGTCATGATGTAGACGATGGCAGAAATGAGCATGACAAGAATTGCCAGTGCCGCGTTGACTCTTTTATGGGTGAACATATCCGGGCCTTTCCCAGTCCGATGGACGGAGATTGTTGTAAGGTTTAAAAGACCAAATAAAATATGTGTTTCCGTGAGGGGAGGGAATTGGAAATGCAATATATTGCGATTTGGGACAGGAGGGGTTAATACTAATTCAGGACTGCGGAACGTATCCGGCGCGCAAGTTCCAAGCACCATGATTCAAGTTGCGGTAGGAAAAACACGGCCCGGAGTGCCGTGCCGCACGGAGAAATTTATTAAAGTCACACGGCCCACTCGCCGCTTTCTTACGACCGCTGTCTGCTGACCGTTCATCGCTCAAATTATTTTCTTTTCATGTCTTCCTACGCCTCCTGGTACGAAACAACCTACCCCTTCCTCACCGGCCACGGCCTCTGGCTTCGGGGCGGCGAACTTAACACGCTTTCCGTATCGGAATATGACAAAAGACCGTTCAAGATTCTCATCACCCGGCTTTCCACCTACTTCGACACCGCGGAATCGTTTTCACACAAGGTGTTGTACCAGATCGCGCGAAGGCAGGGCTTGTTTCCTGACTTCGCCTTTCTCCCTCCTGTCAATGATGCGCCCGTCTTTTTGCGCGACGATGTGCCGTGGCTCATGGGGATTGGCACAAAACGCGGGCCGCGCGATTTTGACCTAATCGCCTTTTCAAACTCAATCGTGCAGGAACTGGTGAACGTGCCACTCATGCTCGAAAACAGCGGCATTCCGCCTGCCAAGAGCGCCCGGCTCACAGATCCTTCCGTTCCGCTGGTCATTCTCGGCGGATCAAACGCTTTACACACTTCGGTGTTTTTCACGCCCGAGCCTCCGGTTGACGGTATCTTTTTCGGCGAATCAACGGAATGCATTGCCGATATTTTTAAGACCTGTGCCGACGGGAAGAAAAAAGGACTTTCCAAGTCGGAAACACTGGAGCGACTCGAGAAAATCCCAGGATTCATCCAGCCGGACAAGCCGAAAAAAACAAAACGGCATATTCAAACGGCGACGGATCTCAACAGCCTGCTCATTGACGCGCCGGTCTTCAATCTTGAAGGGCAGTACGGCACGGGAAACCTGCAGATCTCGGAAGGCTGCCCGTGCTTTTGCAGTTTCTGCAGCGAAAGTTATGTGCGCAAACCGTATCGCGAAGTACCGGCGGACGATATCATCAAAGACGCCGGCCGGATGAAGGCCGGCATGGGACTTGACAAAGTCGAACTGTACAGCTTCAACTTCAACATGCACTCGGGCTTCGGCCGTATCCTGGGCGGCCTGGCCGATATTTTTCCCGCGATCGGCCTTAAGAGCCAGCGGTTCGACATGCTTGCGGCGCAGCCCGGCATGCTCCCGCTTCTGCACGCGGCGGGAAAGACAAGCCTCACCTGCGGGCTGGAGGGCATATCGCCGCGCCTCCGGCGCTATCTGCACAAAAGCCTTTCGGAGGCCGACCTCGAAAAGAGCCTCGTTTCCATTCTTTCTTCGAAAATGCGCGAGCTTAAGATTTTTCTTCTGATCACCGGAAAGGAAGAAAAACAGGACTTTACTGATTTTGAAGCGTTGTTGCGCTTTATCAAGGAACACGCGGCCAAGGCCGCGCATGCCCCGCGCATCATTTTCTCGGCAACGCCGCTCGTGCGGTTCCCGTGGACGCCGCTTGAATTCGAGGACGCGACCGGCCCTGACGCCCTTAAACCGGTGATCGCAGCCGTGCGCACGGCCGTTGAGAAGCACGGATTTGAATTCAGGATGTCAAGCGATGTCTGCGACTATCATTTGTCCCAAATACTTGCGCGCGTTTCTGATCCGGGGACGTATGATGCTTTACTTTCCGCAATCCGCGACACCGGCTATGTCTATTACCGTTCCGTGCCCGCGTCATTCGTCAAATCATTTATTGACCGATGCGGCGCGCTTGGGATCCGGCCTGAATCGCTGACCGCCGGAAGTTCGCGCGGCGACGACGATAAACCCTGGCTGACCTTTGAAACCGGCGTCGACCGGGCATTTCTTGTCAAACAGCACGGAGCCGCGCTGACGTTTGTTGATAAAGGATATTGCCTGGGGACGGTTGGATATGATGGAAAATGCCTGGCTTGCGGAGTGTGCGATGATAAAAGCCGCACGCTCATGACCGCTCAATGTCATAAAAGCACGCTTCAGGCATCAGTGCTATCCGAAAAAATGAAACTCTGGCAATCATCCAAAAAGGAAATCTCGTTTCTCGTTCATCTGAACGACCGCTGCCGCGGGCTGCCGCGCCAGAGCGCGGGCGCGGCGCTGGCACGCACCCTCATGATTACCGAACCGGATTTGGCCGGGTGTTACGCTGGGTTTGGCGGCTCCTTCTGGTCAAAAGGGAATTCTTCCTGTTGGATAACCGGGGATGACATTATCACGCTTTTGTGGATTGGACGGGGCGTCGAACTCCTAGAAAATGGGTTGCCTCATCCGGCGCGTCTTTCACGAATAAACAAGGTGCTGGGAGATTGGGGGACGATCAAGAACATTGTTGATGAAAAACCATCCTCATGGTCGCTCTCCATCCGTTCACCCTTCCCTTTTGAGCCAAAAGTATGGTTTGCGGAAAAAGGACTTCCCTATATGTTACGGAAAACTGGGGACGGTGCGTATGTATTTGATTTCAGCGAAAAAGCTTTAAAGAAGAAGATTGTGAAATCGCTTGATCATAAAATGCTCATGGATGGAATGACAGAGCTTCGGATGACGGTGTTTGACAAATTCGATCCTGAGGAATTTATCAAGGAAACATTTGGGTCCAAGAACGAAAACGATTGGGTGAGAATAAGAGTGGAATCGAAGGCTGGCAAAAAGAAATTAGATAGTTGACGGATTTAATTTCTTCTCAACTGCTCTCCGCGGGTGCGCCCAGCGAACGGGTGAATCTCGCGACTGTCGGCACCCGGCCGCACCCAGGAGGGGGTAGCGGAGGACCGGCTCGCTGGTATTACTATTTTTTTAACATGAAGCGAGACCGGGCCGCAGCGAGGGGGAAGCTTCCCCCACATGGAAATTTTATCGCTCTCCTTCTTCTTGATCTTCCCGCTCCGTCATCCGCAGCAATCCTTTGGTTGAGCTCTTTACAAACGCAATTATCGCCTCCACGTCCTTGTCGCCCGTGAAGTCGGCCGAAAGCCTGGCGCACGCCTCCGTCGCGGTGAGCCCGCTCCTGAACAGGATCTTGTACGCCCGTTTGATGTTCCGGCGCCGCTCCTCGGAAAATCCCGCGCGCGAAAGGCCGATGCGGTTGATGCCCACCACGCGCATGGGGCCGGGCGCGGTGATGGCGAACGGAGCCACGTCCTTGATAATGAGGGAATACGCGCTGAGATGGCAGTAGTCGCCCACCTTGCGGAACTGGGTGATGGCGCAGGTGCCTCCGATGTTGACATGGTGGCCCAGCTCCACGTGGCCGGCGAGGTTGAGCGTGTTCGCCGCGACGAGGTGGTCGCCGATGCGGCAGTCGTGCGCCACGTGGCAGTAGGCCATGAACAGGCAGTTGCTGCCGATCACGGTCTCGCCCGTTGCCATGGTACCGCGGTTGAGCGTGCAGAATTCGCGGATCGTGGTGTTCTCGCCGATGCGCAACAGGGTCTTCTCGCCGCCGAACTTCAGGTCCTGCGGCACCGACCCCAGGCACGCGCCCTTGAAGATCCTGCACTGCTTTCCCAGCCGCGTGCCGGCTGCGATCAGCGCATGCGGGCCGATCTCGCACCGGTCGCCGATCACCACGTCACCTTCGACCACGGCGTACGGCCCGATGGAGACATCGGCGCCGATGCTTGCGCCTTTGTCAACAATCGCGCTGGGATGGATGACGGCGGCCACTAGATCGCGTCCCCCTTTTTCCCCAGCATGGCGAACAGCTCGGCCTCGCACACGAGCTTGTCGCCCACGTAACATTTTCCGCCGAACCGCATGGTGTTGCGCCGGTCCTGCAGGGTTTCCACCTCGATGCGCAGCACGTCGCCCGGTTTCACCCAGCCGCGGAAGCGCGCCTTGTCGATGCCGAGGAAGGCGATGGCGTTGCCCTTGTCGAATTTCTTGCCGTGCAGGCCGATGATGCCGCCGGCCTGGGCCATGGCCTCGATCTGGAGCACGCCGGGCATGACGGGGTCGCCGGGGAAATGGCCCTGGAAAAACGGCTCATTGTAGGTAACGTTCTTGACGGCCACGATTTTCTTGCGCGGCTCTATTTCGAGCACCCGGTCGATGAGCAGGAACGGGTACCGGTGCGGCAGGATCGCGCAGATCTCCTCAAACGGCACCGGCGACTCCCCGGCCTCCGTTTTCTTCTTCTTTTTCCTGAGGTACTCGCGGATCTTCTTCGCCATCTCGATGTTCGCGGCATGACCGGTGCGCGCCGCCTGGACGTGGCACAAGAGCGGCCTGCCGAGCAGGTAGAAGTCGCCGAGCATGTCCACCATCTTGTGGCGGGCCAGCTCGTTGGGGAAGCGCAGCTTGGTGCTGTTGACGAACCCGTTGTCCCCTTTTTCAATGGGCCCTTTCCAGTCGAACAGCTTGCGCATGTAGGAAATATGCTCGCGGGTGAGCTCGATGTCCTGCACCACCACCGCGTTGTCAAGCCGTCCCCCCTTGATGAGGCCGGACTCGCGCAGCTTCTCGATTTCCGACAGGAAGCAGAAGGTGCGCGCCGGCGCGAAATCATTCACGTAGTCATGCAACGCGAACAGCGTGGTGTGCTGCGCGCCCAGCGCCGGGTGGTTGTAGTCGATCATGATGGTGGCGCGGAAATTGTTCGACGGCAGGATGCCGAAAGTGATGTTGTCCCTCATCTCAACCAGCATCGAGTCGTCGATCACGAGGATCTCCCGCTGCGACTCCTGCTCGGCGATGCCGGCGCGCTGGATGAGTTCCACGAAGGGAAGCGCGCTGCCGTCCATGAGCGGGATTTCCGGCGCGTCAATCTCCACCCGGCAGTTGTCGATCTCGAGGCCGGCGAACGCGCTCATAAGGTGCTCCACCGAATGCACCTTCACGCCGTTCTTGCCGATGGTAGTGCCGCGGGCGATGTCCACCACGTTGTCGATGTCGGCCTCGATCTCGGGGGAGTCCTTCACGTCGGCGCGCACGAACCTGATGCCATCGTTGTCGGGCGCGGGATGGAGCGTGACCTTGGTCATTTCCCCCATGTGAAGGCCTGTGCCGGAAAGGGAGACCGATTTCTGGATGGTGTGCTGGAGGGGCATGGTACCTTGTCCTTGATCGATTTGTTAATTGGTTGACAGTTAGCAGTTTACGGTTGACGGCAATCCGTTTAAATTTTAGCAATCAGATGTCACCGGTCAGCGGTCAGAATCATTTTTTTACTTAACCTTTTCTTGGTTCCTCTAAGGTGATTTTCTTCACCCTTCACTCTTCACTCTTCACTATTTCTTCTCCGTGTCCTCCGTGCCTCTGCGGCTATTTTTTATTTCATCCAATTCCTTCCTTAGCTGCTTGATCTCCTTGAGCGCCTCGGGAAGCCGCATGGTGGCGGCCTCCAGCCTGCGCAAAGTCATGAAATCGCGGGAAGGAGAGCCGCTCACCTTCGCGCCGGCGGCAACGTCCTTCGCCACGCCCGACTGAGCATTGACAAATGCGTCATCTCCTATTTCATTATGGCCGGCGAACCCCGCCTGGCCGCCCACGATCACGCGCCTGCCGATTTTCGTGCTTCCCGAAATACCCGCCTGAGCCGCGATTGCGGTGTGCTCGCCGATGGCCACGTTATGCGCCACCTGGATAAGGTTGTCGAGCTTCACGCCCGCCCCGATGACCGTGTCGCCGAGGGTGCCGCGGTCGATGGTGGTGCATGCGCCGATTTCCGCGCCGTCTTCGATGACCACGGCCCCGAACGACGGGATGCGGATCCATGTTCCGGCCTCGCGGGCGTTGCCGAAGCCTTCGCTTCCGATCACGGCGCACGATTGTATGATCACCCGGTTTCCGATTTTGCAATTCCTGCGGACCACGGCGCCCGAATCGATACGGCAGTCCTCGCCCACCGCGGCGCCGTTCTCGATGACGCAATGCGCGCCGATCACGGTTCCTTTACCGATGCGACATTTTTTTCCGACAACGGAGTACGGCCCCACGAACGCTGTCTCGTGCACAATCGCGGTCGGATGGATGAGCGCGGTGGGATGCTTCGGCCCGTCAAAAAGGGGCGACCGGTCTTCGAACAGCTGCGCGACCTTCGCAAACCCCGCATAGGGGTCGTCCACCTCGAGGCAGACCTTTCCCGCGACAGGCTTGCCTTTTGCGACTATGACCACTTTCGCCTGTGACTGCTCCGCAAACGGAAGGTACTTCGGACTGGAGACGAACGTGATGGAACGGCCGTCCGCGTCCTGCGGGTCCGCGATACGTTCGATAACGATGCCGCGGTGCCGTCCGTCGAGGCCGCACCCAAGCAGCTGCGCGATCCGCTCAAGCTCCACGCCTGCCTAGTCCTTGTTGAGGATGTTGAGCACGCGCTCGGTGAGGTTGTAGGCCGGCTTAGCGAAGATCACTCCGCCCGCGCGGGCGTCCAGGATAAAATCGTAGTTTTCGTCTTTTGCGATCTTGTCGATGATTTTCTGTATCTTGTCGATGATCGGTTTGGTGAGCTCCTCGTTCTTCGAGAGCACCTCGCCCTTGTTGCCGAACTTGGTCTGAAGAAAATCCTGGTAGTCCTGCATCTTCTGCTTCAGCTTCGCCTCGATTTCGGCCCTGCGCTCGGCGGAAAGCAGCAGGCTCTGCTTGTCGAGCTGATCTTTGAGGTCCTTGATCTCCTTCTGGCGTGTCGAAGCGTCCTGTTCCCATTTCGCCACTTCCTTGTCCATCTTCGACTGCGCCTCCTTCGTGCCGGCGTAGTTGCGAAAGATCTCCTCGATGTTGATGTACCCGATTTTCATCTGGGCACTGGCAATCGAGAGCAGCCCGCATATGCATACCAGCATACCGCACATCTTGACAACTGGACTCATAAACAACCTCCGTTTAATTAATTATTATTGATTTGTCTTCCAAATTCAAAGGTTTAAGGTTCCCCGTTTGGCGTATCGAAGAAACCGAACGAACTCAGTATTTGATTCTGCGTCAAATCCTTCAGCGATATTATGCATGACTGATCCCGCTGCGTCCTGAATTTGTCCTTTCAGGCCAAGATCGCGGGAAAATACGGTTCTTTTGTCAAGGAATATACTTTCTTAGTGAGCTCCCTTGCCAATTGCCATGCCTCGATATCCTCAAACCGCTTTATTTGCATCCTTTTCTATTAACCTCTGAACGCCGAACCCTTGAACCTCTGAACCTTTTTAGTATCCCTTTCCCAATTGGAACCCGAATTTCCACCCGTTGGGCTTGCCCCCGAAATGCTGGAACTGGTTCGGCGGGGGTGCCCTAAAACCGTATCCAAGGTCAAACCCCAGCAGGCCGAGCATCGGAACATCGATCCTGACGCCGACTCCGGCGCCCGGATACAGGTCGGTGAGACTCACCTCGGAAAGGTTCTCCCACCCGTTCCCCATGTCGCCGAAGGCCGAGAGATAAAGCATCTGCTCGATCACGGGGAAGCGCAGTTCCGCCGACAGCGTCAGCATCGAAATGCCGGTATTGGGTGTGGAGTATCCCGATATGGACATGTCGTCATACCCCCGGACGATGCCGTCCGTGATCCAGCCTCCGCCCACCCGAAACGCGTCATAGCGCGTCAATCGTATCGTATCGGTCCCCGGCAGCGGGCTGATAAGCCCGAATTTCGTCTTGGTGTTTAAGACAAATTTCCAGAACAGGGGAAAATACCAGTCGTAGCTTACCGCGGTCTTAAGGTACTGGTAATTTCCGCCCACGCCCGCGATCTCGGGGGTCAGGGTGAAACGCGATCCCTCGTTAGGGAACTTGGGCATGTCGGTGTCGTCGCGCCACAACGAGAACGCCAGCTTGCTGAGCAGTCCCCGCGGCGCCAGCCGGGCGCGGCTTGCCGGATAAATGGTGGTCTGCGTGTCGGTTTCCTCTTTCCATAAAAGATCGTAACCCACCGACGCACTGAAGTAATCGTCGGGCCACTTGAGCCTGCGCGACGCGGAGCCCGAAAACCCGTATTCGGTCTGCTCCATGTAGTAGTTGCTTTTCTGAAAGATAATGCTGCCGTACAACGACGTGGGCGTGTTGAAGGCCCACGGCTCCATGAACCCGACCGACACGTCCTGGCGGTTTTGCCCTATGTCAAGGTTAAGGTCGAGCTTCTGGCCCTCGCCGCGGAAGTTCGGGATGGAGGTGGTGAAGGTGCCCATGAAGCCGTCGGCCTGCGAATAGGAGGCACCGAGCGAGAGCTGGCCGATGTTGTCCTTTTCCTGAATGGCGAACTCGAGGTCCACGGTGCCGTCATCGTTCGGATGCAGGTCGGGCTTCACGTTGCTGAAAAAGTTGAGCTGGTAAATGTTGCGCACGCTGCGCATCATGAGCGATTGCTTGTATTTCTGGCCCGGCATGATGGCCATCTCGCGTCGGATCACCTTCTCCTTGGTCTTGAGGTTCCCGGTGATGTCGATCTTCCGGACGATCGCGGGCTTGCCCTCGGTAATGTCGAAGGTGACGTCGACGGTGTCGCCGCGGAAATTCTGCCGGTCGCGCACCTGCACCCACAGGTAGCCCTCTTCGCGGTAGGAATTGACCACGAACTCCTTGGTCTCCTCGAACTTACTTTTCTGGAACGGCTTGCCTTTCTTCATGAGAATGGTGCTCGTGAGCGTCGACGTTTCGATCACCTTGTTGCCGGTAAAATAAAAATCGCCGGTGAGGTATTTCTTGCCCTCCGATAGCTCAACCATGAGAAAGAGGTCTTTTTTGTTGACGCCGTACCACATGCTGTCCCGTACCACGCGCGCGTCAATATATCCCTGGTCATTGTAGAAGAGGACGAGCGTGTCGAGATTGTTTTTATACTGCTCTTCGTCGAAATCACCGCCCCAGAAAAAGGTGCGCTCTTTGGTCTTGAAGTTCCACTTCAGCTTGCCTTCCTTGAACGCGGTGTTGCCCCGGAAGTAGATCTTCTTGAGCACCACCTTGGGGCCGTCGTTGATTTTGAATTTGACCAGGATATTACCCGGAATTTTGGTGGGCATGACCTCGGGCTTGACGTCCACGAGCAGATATCCCTTCTGGGCGTACAGCTTCTTTATGATCTGCACATTGTCGAACACGAGCGCGTCGGTGCCCATCATGTTCTTTTTCATGGTCATCTTTTCCTCGAAGTCCTTCTGCTTGAGCACCTTGTTTCCGGAAAATTCAATGACCTCCACCGTTGAGTTCTCGGCAACAACGCACCGCAGCGATGCCGAGGAATCGCTCTCCTTTGTCACATAAAAGTCAACGGTCTTGAAATAGCCGAGCTTGTAGAGGCTTTTGATCGCCTGCTGGATGTCCTGGGCGGTGAACTCCTCGTGCTCGCGCAGGGCGATGCTGTTCCTCACGGTGGAGGGCTGCTGCCATTGGAGGCCTTCGATCGCGAGCGTGTCGAGGACCTTCGCGTTCGCCAGCGCGGCGGCGAGGGCGACCATCAGGATGATGCGGGAAGCGCGGGTCATGTGTTTCCTAAAAAGAAAAAAGTTTCCTTACGTCTTTTATGGGCAGCTGCAGCAACAGGTACACCTGTGGATTGCCTTCCAGAGCCTTGTTGTCTCCCATATGAACCCCGTAATTGACATCCATGAGGAGGTACTGCATGGGCTGGAACTCGAACCCGAATTGGTATTCCGGCCGCAAGAGCGTATCAACAGGCACGAGCTCCGTCCGCCACTTGAGGAAGACCTTGTCGTACAGGATATAGCGTCCCAGGGTGATGCCGACATTAGCAAATGTCAGGTAATCCCATCTGCTGATCTCGAATTGACGGGTATAGAGGTTATTAAAATAATTTGACGCAATGGACGTTTCAACGGTAATCACGTCGAGTCCCAGCGTCTTTGCGAGGCGGCGCTCGAGGTTCTGGAGCAGAATGCGGTGCAGGTACTGCTCGCCGAGCGTCCCCACGAACTCGCCGGCGCCTTCGATCGACCCGTACTTCTTGCCCTCGTCGGAAACGAACTGCTTTTCCGATTCGCCCGGGATCTGCTCGATGCTCGAGCCGACGCGGAAATGGATGTCGTAAAGCCTGCCGTGCTCCGACCATGCGCCGGTCACGGAGTCGCGCGTGAGAAGCGTGATCTTGACGCGCTCGAACCTGCTGGTGTCCGACATGGCCTCCGCGCTTCCCCAGATGATCGGGAGGTTGTTGTACCCCTGCCGTCCCGGCAGGAGCTCGGGCACGAAATCCAGGCCGATGTCCACGTTCCGGTCGAACGTCCTGCCGAAAAACACCCACCCCTTGCTCGAGCGGAGGGATTTAAAGAGCCGGAACGTGTTATCGAGAACGCGTCCCCGCATGGACAACTCCGACACGGGGTCGAAGTACAACTCGGTAAGCCGCATCAGGTTCCGTTTACGGCCGGTGTCGAAATAATACATCACGTTGCGGTTGCCGACCCGCAGGTCAAGGTTCCAATTGATATAAGGGAACGGGTCAAACTTCACGCGGGTTTCCACGTTGTCAAGAATCGGGAAAGTGAGGTCGCAGGTGCGGAGTATCCACGTGCCCGTGATGCACAGGTGGTCGACGGGGCCCGAAAGAGCGAAAGCGGGAAAGGGCGCCTTGGCCGCGAATTCGACGTCGGCGGGAGCACCTATCGCCTGGAGCCCCGGCACATGGATGTCGACGCCCCGCTTGGGCGTTGTCACGAGAAGGGCGCCGAAATCGAGGGGCCCGAGCACCAGCGGCTCGAACCCGCCGGGGATCGTGTGCGTCGAACGGATTTCCACCGGCCGCCGTGCAATGGTCCCTTTAAGCAGCGTGGTGATCATTGTCGCTTCCGTGCCGGAGCCCTGGTCATCCGACGACGCGGAATCAGCGCCCGCGGCCTTCTCTATTGCCATATGCAGGGAGAAATCCTTGATGTCGTCGGGCACAAATGGTTTCACGCGCAGAATGCCGTGGGGGATCTCCGCCGCCGCTTTGATCACCCGCACGTTGCCCGGCGTTCCGCCGAGCGCAAGTTCAACCGTGCCCTGGCCGTGTCCGGCGATGGGAAGGGCCAGCGGGATGCCGGCGTTGTGCTCGAGCGAGGCCAAGAGGTCGCCGCTCAGCATGAAATGCACGTCGAGCGTGTCGGAATCGTTTTCCTCATTGGAAAGCACCGTCCACGGCACCGTGCCGCCCGCGGACAGCGTCGTGCGCAGCGAATCATGCGCGGAGAATGAATGCACCGCGATGCCGCAGCCGTCGACGGCGAACGAAGCTTGTATTTTGTCAAGGTGCCAGCCGTCCAGCGACAGCCGGTCGGCGGCAATCCGCACCTCGGCGGCCCGGCCCGCGTTCGACGAGGCGAAGCCGCCCCTGATCGTGCCTTTGATTTCGTGGTTATCCTTCGCGAAATCCTCGGGCAGCAGGGACGCGAGGAACGAGGCCGCGTCGATGTCCTGCAGGGTGCCCGAAAAATGGAGCCCGTTTCTGTTCGTCACCGTGTCCACCGTCACCAGCGCGACGCCGTGCTGCCGGATCACCAACGGCAGCACGGTGAAAACGGAGTCTCTCGTCTGCAGAACCATGTCCGTCTCGATCGCGGAGAGCGCCGACATTGCTCCCCCGCGCAGGTGGAGCTCCGAATCGGTGCGCAGCCGGTCGGGCGGTCCGGAAATCTGCGTGAACCCGGAAAGCGCTCCCGCGGTAACCGGCAGCCGTTTTCCGAAGAGAAGCCGGTTGAGCGCCGCCAGCGAAACGTCGCGGTAGCGCGCGACCACGTAGATGCCTCCCGCCTTGCCGAACCGCATCTCGCCGCTTGTCCGAATGCTCCCGAGAACGGCCATCGAATCAATGCGAAGCGAATCGCCGCTCAACATGCCGCAGCCCCACACGGGTACCACGCTGTCGCCAACCGAAAAATCGCGCTGCGCAAGCTGCCACCGCGCCGCGCTTTCTTTTTCTGTTTTGTCAAGTTTGATCTCAAGCCCGCCGCCGATGCGGGGAAGGCCGCGGCGCGGGGCCGCCGCGATCCCCGCCTGCGCCCGGGCTGAAAACGAACTCGCCGTGCCCCTGAACCACAGCACGGCCCACGCCGAGTCAATCGCTGCGGCGAGTCCCGGCTGCGCCCTTGCGAGTGCCTCGCGCAGCAGACGGGAGCCCAGTGTTATCGTGAAGGCGGCCAGCGGCCGTGCGCCTCCCAGGCTGTCGACAAGCCCGGAAATGGAAAAATACCCGCTGCTTCCCTTGAGTGAAGAAAACGCCAGGCCTTTTCCATTGGTGGTGGTGAGGCGGATTTGCGGCCCGCCGAGCGGGATCCCATTGTACGAAAGCGAGCGAGCCCCAAGCATCGCGTCAACATAGTACGATTGACCCAGCCCGCGCGCGTTGCCCTGCAGTATAATCCTGCCGCGCACGGCGGGCACCCCCGGGAGCGAATCGCATCCGGCATTGAAGGTCACCGTATAGGCGACGGGTTTCTTTTCGTAATTGACAAGGCCGGTCGCCGACGCCTTACAGGAGCCTCCGTAAAGGTTCAGCGTATCCACGGTTGCCTGTGACGCATCGAAGCGGCCGCAGCAGGCAAGCGACGTCACGGGCATGCCCCACACACTCACCCCGCCCGCCGAACAGGAAAACCAGTACTGCGCGACGTTTTCCCGTTTTCCCAGCTTCACTTCGGCCCATCCGGTTTCCGTCAGGTTTTTACGCACCGGTGCGGGAAGCATGGTGAGCGCATCGGGCCTTATGCCTGCGGCATGGATGGTGAGATAATTTTCGCTGCTGTCATATTCCGCAAAGTCCCATGAGCCTTTTGCCGACAACTGCGCGCCTTTCAGCTCGCCTTGCAGGGAATCAAGCCTCACCCGTGTGTTTGAGACCGAGGCAAAAAATCCTATCGCGGTGATGGGGGTAACAAGTCCCTTTACCGTGCATTTGCCCCGCGAAATCCGGAGCCATCCGTTGGATTCGATGGACCGCGCGTTCACCGAATCCGGGAACGTAAGCTCGAACACGCCGTCGATGACGCCGGCGGTCACGGTTGCACCGCCCGCGCTGAAGGGCCTGCTGATTTGCGCTTTGTCAAGACGCAGGGACACCCGGTGCCGCTCCCCCGTCTTCGAAAACGCGGCCGATAAAAACAGGTTTCTTTTATTGGAGGCCACGGTTCCCCGCAGCTCCGCCATCACCGCCGCCGGTTCGTCCCACACGCGTCCGGCAAGCTCGTCGCCCACGACCACTGCCCCGCCGCGCGTCAGCAGCGTCACGGTCCCGCGGCGCACCAGCAGATATTGCACGGGAAAGTTTTTAAAGGCGGGCAGAATCTTCGCCCCCCCGGCCGGCGGGGGCGGCGCGGCTGCGGGAAGCAGCGAGTCCGGCGGCCTTGGCGCAACGGCGGGACTCTGCGACAGACGGATGGTGAGCGTCGGTGAGATAAGGATGATCTTGCTGATGCTTGCCCCGAAGTTGAGGCGCGTCACGATGAGCTTCCACAAAGAAAATGCTATCTTGATGTCGCGGACGCTTGCGTTGTAGGAATTCGTCGAAAGGGATGCCCTCACGTCCTGGAGATACACCGAGAAGAAGCCCAACCTTACGCGTCCCACCGAGAACTGGCCGCCGGTGGACGCCGACAGCTGCTGCACCAGCAGCCGCTCGATGTTTTTGTGCTTTTCAAGGTACCTGACGCCCTGAAACAATGCCGTAACGGCAATGAGGACGCAGAGGCATACGACAATGACCCATCTACGGGGTTTCATGGCTGGAGGAAACCTTGGTGAACTCGAGCTGGCCGTTCCCGGCCTCGACGCCGATGGTGTCGCCGTCGGCGAACCTGCTGTTGAGGAACTCCTCGGCCAGCCGGTCCTCAACGAGCCGCTGGATGCAGCGCCGCATGGGGCGGGCGCCCAGGATCGGGTCGAACCCGTGCTCGAGGATGTAGCCCTTGGCGGCGTCGCTCACCTTGAGCATGACGTTGCGCTCGTTGAGTTTTTCCTGCACCTCGGCAAGCTGGATGTCAACGATCTTCGCGATTTCCTCTTTGCCAAGTGGATTGAACACGATGGTGTCGTCGACGCGGTTGAGGAACTCGGGGTTGAAGATGCGCTTGAGCTCATCCATCACCTTCGACTTCATGGCCTCGTAGTCCGACACCTCGGAAGTCTTGCCGAACCCGACCGCGCCCATCTTGCGCACGTCGCGCGTGCCGGCGTTGCTCGTCATGATGATGATCGTATTCTTGAAATTGACATGCCGGCCGTACGAGTCGGTGAGCAGGCCGTCGTCGAGGATCTGCAGCAGGATGTTGAACACGTCCGGGTGCGCTTTTTCTATTTCGTCAAGCAAAATCACCGAATACGGCTTCTTGCGGATCTTCTCGGAGAGCTGGCCGCCCTCCTCGTAGCCCACGTAGCCGGGCGGCGCGCCCACGAGCCGCGACACCGCGAACTTCTCCATGTATTCCGACATATCAATTCGCACGAGCGCGTCCTCGCTGTTGAACAGGTTCTCGGCGAGCGCCTTTGCGAGCTCGGTCTTGCCCACGCCCGTGGGTCCCAGGAAGATGAACGACGCGATGGGCCGGCGTGCGTTGTGCAGACCGGCGCGCGAGCGCCGGATGCTCTTAGCCACCGCCTCGAGGGCGGGATCCTGGCCTATCACGCGCTTGCGCAGCTCGTCCTCGAGGTGGAGCAGCTTCTTGGACTCCTCCTCTTCGAGCCGCGACAGCGGAATGCCGGTCATGGTGGAAATCACCTCGATGATGGTCGGCTCGTCAACAAGGAGCCGTTCCTCCGACTTCGACTTGCGCCAGAGCGCCTTTTTCTCGATCAGCGTCTCCTTGAGGTGCTCCTGCTTGTCGCGCCAGATCACCGCCTTTTCAAACTCCTGGTGCTCGACGGCCTTCTCCTTTTCCTTGATCACCTCGTTGATCTCGAGCTCCATCTGGCGGATCTCAGGCGGAATCTCCATGCTCGAGAGCCTCTTGCGGGCGCCTGCCTCGTCAATCACGTCGATGGCCTTGTCCGGGTGGAACCGGTCGGAGATGTACCGTTCCGAAAGCTTGACCGCCTCCTCGATGGCCTTGTCGGTGTAGGTCACCTTGTGGTGATCCTCGTATTTGTGCCGCAGCCCCTTGAGGATCTGTACCGTCTCCGCGGTGCTGGGCGGGTCCACCATGATGGTCTGGAAACGCCGTGCGAGCGCGCCGTCCTTCTCGATGTACTTTCTGTATTCGTCAAGCGTGGTGGCTCCCACGCACTGGATCTCGCCGCGCGAAAGCGCGGGCTTGAAGATGTTGGAGGCGTCGAGGCTGCCCTCGGATCCGCCCGCGCCCACGATCGTGTGGAGCTCGTCGATGAAGATGATGATGTTCTCGTTTTTCTGCAGCTCGACCATGAGGGCCTTGAGCCGCTCCTCGAACTGGCCGCGGTATTTCGTTCCCGCCACAATGGAGGCCATGTCAAGGTTGACCACGCGCTTGCTCTCGAGCACCTGCGGTATGTTCTTCTCCACGATCTTCTGGGCGAGTCCCTCAACGATGGCGGTCTTGCCGATCCCGGGCTCGCCGATGAGCACGGGGTTGTTCTTCTTGCGCCGGCTCAGGATCTGCACCACGCGCTCGATCTCCTTTTCCCTGCCGATCACCGGGTCGAGCTTTCCCTCCCGCGCAAGGCCCGTGAGGTCTCTGCCGAAATGGTCAAGGAACGGGGTCTTGCTCTTGTCCTTCTGCGCGCCCACGCTCTCGCCGCCGCGCAGCACCCGGCTTATCTCCTCCTTGACCCTGTCGTATTCCAGGCTCGCCGATGCCAGCGCGTTCGACGCGGTCGACTCGGTGTCCTTCATGAGCGCGAGAAGCAGGTGTTCGGTGCCCACGTACTTGTGCGACATGGAGCGCGCTTCGTTGGTCGCCATCTCGAGCACTTTTTTGGCGCGGGGAGTAAACGGCAGCATCTGGCCGATGGTCATCATGCCGCCCGACGACGTGATCGCCTTTTCGATGTTCGCGGCGAGCTCGTCGAGATCAACACTCATGCTGCGCAGCACCGCGACGGCGACGCCGTCGCCTTCCTTGATAAGGCCGAGCAGCAGGTGCTCCGTGCCCACATAATCGTTTCCCAAGCGGATCGCCTCTTCGCGCGCGATCTGCATGACTTTTTTGACGCGGTCAGTGAACATTCCGTTGACCATATATTTTTTATTCCCTTTTATTCAAGATTATTGGACTTTAACACCCTCATTATTGTTCCCATAAATAAAAATAATTTAAGCCAGTCACAGCATTTCGTCCAGTAATCAATTTTATTGAGGTGGAATCAATAATTTATGAGGGGATGGGCTGAAAATCAGGTCTGGCAACCCTGCGACCGCAATGGTCAACCGTTTTATTTTTCCGGCAGCACCATTTCCAGAATCTTCTCCTGCATTTCCCAATGTCCCATCTGCTTCCGGTTCATGCAGTTGTTGAACATGACGGCGAACGCCACGGTCCTGTCCTGATACAGGGCATATCCCGCGATCGTGCTCACGCCGTAGTCGTTGAGGGTGCCGGTTTTGGCGCGCACGATTCCCTTGAGCCGACAGTTTTTGAAGCGCGACTTGAGCGTTCCATCCACGCCGGCCGACGGCAGCGAATACAGGTATTCGGGCAGGTATGATTTCTGTCCCCACACATGCGCCAGGAGCTCCACCATCTGCCGGCCGCTCATCCGGTTGCTGTCGCCCATGCCGGAGCCGTTCTTGACTTTCGGCACACCGGGGAGCTTTTTCTCCTTCCACCACGAAAGCGCGAGCGCGGCGGCCTTTTCCCACGAGCCGGGCGCTGAATCCGCCTCTGCCGAAAGGGTCTTGAAGATCATTTCGGCCATGTAGTTGTTCGACACTTTCATCATGCTGTTTATTGCTTCGTAAAGCGGCACCGAGGGGAACGCATAAAAAGGCTGGCGCGCCAGGAGCGAATCCGGAACGACTCCGGTTTTCACCTTGCCTTTTAATACAATTTTATTATCGCTGAAAAGCCGCTCAAGCATTGCGCCGGTGTATTCCCATGTCTGCCAGACTTTTTTATACTGGACCAAAAGGCCCGCGTCAAGGGGTAGGCCGCCGGAAACGGTGACCAGGGTTCTACTGCCGTCTCTTTTTGTTGCGGCGCCGCAGGTGGAAGGCCTGCCCGCTGCGATGGTGAGTGCGGAAACCGCCACCTTCACCGTTGCCGCCTTGGGGAGCACGTCAACGAGCACCGGAGCGCCAACGAAGCGGCCCGGCCTCATCCAGATGCTTACGCAGTTGAAATTCGCGCTCGCCGCGTTCACCGGCGCAACATACGGATGACTGGAATCGTCCTCGTCAAACCCGGGGCCTATTGACAAAGAATCGAAAAACGATCCGTCCACCACGATGTCTCCCTCGATCGTTTTAAGTCCAACGCAGACCAGGTGTTGGACAAACAGCCACATCCGTTCAACAACGAAATACGGATCGCCCGAGCCTTTAAGGTAAAAATTTCCACGGCATATCCCTGAATCCGCGGGAATGGGCGATCCAGCATATGCCGCGGTGTTGAAGGTGTAATTGGTACCGAGCCTGTCAAACGCCATCGCCGCGGTGAGCAGCTTGGAACAGGACGCCGGGTTAAACATGGAATCCGCATTCAGGGAAATCAGAAGCGAATCCCTGTCCAGGTCCTTTACCACCACCGCCACGTTCGCCAACGGGTATTTATTGGCAAGAAGGAGCGCCTCAAGTTTTGCCTGTGCAGGGTTTTTTGCGGGAAGCGCCCGAGTCGCATTGGCCGAATCAAACGCCTTTTCGTTCTTTGCCGGCGTGGCAGGCAGCGCAATCCCCCACGCCAGAGAAACCAGCATAAAAAAAGCCCATCGAAAACTGCGGTCAGGCTTTAGCGGTTTTTCCGTTTCCCCGCAGTATTTTTCGTCTTCGTATTTAGCAATATGGACCGTCCGGGTCAAAATTATTATGCTATTTTTATTCTCTTGCATAGTTTCACAACCTATTTTTATATAATTCTCAGTATACGAGTAAATCTCAATCAATGAAAGGGCTGGAGGTTTTTATCAGTATGCCGAAATTTTCCATCGCGTTCATCGCGCCGTCAAAGGTGAGCACGCTCAAGCACCGCATCATCGAAAGCCAGGACCAGGATTCCGCTCTCAAGTCATTTTTCTCCGAAGAGGCATCCGAATATTATTCCGACGACGATCAGGGGTTCTTCTACTTCAAGGAAGACTTTTTCGACGAAACAAATCCGTCGGGCAGTGTGATCCGCTCAGAGTAACGAGACCTACCATCCGGCCCCGCTTACACGTTACCTGCTTCTTTCCCGTGTGTGCGGCGTGTCGCCCTTTGCCGCAAGCTCCTTCACCTCGGTGATAAACTCGCCCTTGTCCTTGAATTTGCGGTACACCGACGCAAACCGCACGTAGGCCACGTCGTCGAGCTGGTACAGCTCGCTCATCACGAGGCCGCCTATCTCCTTGCTGGGGATCTCGGTCTTCGAGAGCTTCTGAATCTGGTTTTCTATCCTGTCAACAATCGCCTCGATCTTCTCGGTGCTGATGGGCCGCTTGTTGCACGCCGATAAAATGCCGTTCATCAGTTTCTGGCGGTCGTACGGCTCCCGGCGCTGGTCGTTCTTGACGATGGTGAGGGGCACCGTCTCGATGTATTCGTAGGTCGTGTAGCGCTTCTCGCATTTCAGGCATTCCCTGCGGCGCCGCACCGCCTGTCCCTCCTTGCTCGAGCGCGAATCCACCACCTTGTCTTCTTCGTGTCCGCAGTAGGGGCATTTCATGGGATTTTTTCTCCTTGAAATGATGGAATATCACTTCACCGGATAATGCTTTGGATTTCCGTATATGGTATTATTATACCGTGCTTGATACCATATATAGTAGGAAAATACATCGGAAAATTCCGGTTTTCAAAGAGAAATTGCAAGAAATAAAGTCGAGATTGTTATGGATGGGTTACCAAATCAAAAATGCATCACAAGGTTTGCTTCCTGAATTTTCCCTTGTAAATCGCGGAGCCTTTGCATTCCTGCAGCACCAGATGGCATATTTTAACTCCCGGGACCAGATTGATCGGATGGATCCCCGCATTGAAAATCTCCAAGACCTGTTTGTTTGAAACTCCCGGGCTGATGAAAGGGGCGGCGATATGGCTCATCAAACCGATTCGGGCGAACCGCGACCGGGAGTTTATCCAGCCGCAGATATTGCCCGGCAACGTCACGGTCTCTTTAGTAATGCCAAGCACCAGCACCCCGGGCTTTAGAATATACCCTTTGGTAATGTCAACCAGCCGCGTGATCGATTTATAATTGGTCAATTCGTCAATTATCGACACGGGGCGGCCGTTAAATACCCGTATTTGTTTGTCCAAAGAAAGGTCAATGGATGCTGGGCCGACGGAACGAGGATTAAAAGGGTTTATTCTCAGCTCTCCGGTCCGCAGTCTTTCCCGTATCACATCCCTCGTCAGAATCATGCATCACCGTTTTCCCGAAAGGCTCGTTTTTGGCCATTACGTGAGAATTCTCGCTTGATAATTACAACCGCTTGACAGCGCCTTTGGGCGCCTTTCCCGTCGCCTCATCCAGCAGCCGGCACCCTTCCATGATGAGCACCGACGTGGCGAGCTCGATTTGCGGGTTGGTGATGTCGCCCAGTTCCGGCACGAATTCAAAGGATCCCCGCTGGCATTTCAGGATTTCGTACACCGCGTTTTCGCCGAGGAGGTTCTTGAATTGCGCGGTGAGGACTTTTCCCTTCAGGATGGTGTAGCAGCCGTCGCCGGCTGCGGTCTTTATGGTGAGCAGGCCGGTTTTTTCGCCCGTCTCGAGTATCTGGAAGAGCTCGATGGCGCACAGGTGCTCGAGGTCGCCGGAAAATGACGGCTGCTGCGGAAGGCTGGCCATTCTGGAGGGGCCGATGATTTCCGTCATCTCACGCGAGGACTGCTGCATCAGGTCTTCGTATTCATCCACGATTGCGTTCGGATCATCCACGAACCTCACCGTAAAAACCGTGGAGGCGATGCGGACTTTGTCCCGCTCGCTCAACGGCTGGGGCTCGCGCATCTTTATTTTCTTTCCGTTGATATACGTGCCGTTTGCGCTGCCGAGGTCGGTAAGAACAAAACGGCTCTTTGCCTTCTGCCATTCAATCTGCGCGTGGAACCGGCTCACGCGGGGTTCGGAAAGCACTATGGCGTTATGGGCGGACCGGCCGATGGAGGCTTTGCTCGTTTTGGGAACGGGTATCGGCGGCGCAGGGTACCGGCTGAGGAACAGATTTGGCATACCCCCCCTTTCCATTTCAAAATAGAAGATTGACAGGAGGCATGAAAGACTTTTTTACTTTCTCTTTTTGTCAGCCTCCTCGCCGCGTTCCCGCCTCCCTAAAGTTGACAAAATCTCATGTCAATCTGTTTTATCGAGTGAGGGAAAAATGGCAGGTATGGAGAATTAAAAAGCCGAGACCCGGACTCGAACCGGGGACCTACGGTTTACGAAACCGTTGCTCTACCAACTGAGCTATCTCGGCATGGCGGGTTAAAAATAAGTATTTTAAAAATAGTTTTTATCAATTATTGAAGGGTGAATATTTCAGGAGGCAGGATAGAATCTGATTTCCGATATCAAATCGACGGCGAGAACATCCTTCAGTCCTGTCAAATTATTTTACAACGTAATCTCCTTTTTTATCAATGGCATAATTCGCCACCTCATGCGTCGTCTCAAACTTCTCATACACCTGCTGTAAATTTTCCCAAAAAGAAATAAGTTTCGGGTCTTTAAAATATTCCTTCAACGTGCTCATCCCCACTTTGTCCATTGTTATCGGAAAAATATGGACCGGTATTTTAACTGTCCGTTGTTTTTCGCATATACGCAGATCAAATACAATTCCTCTATGTAATAGTTCGTGAGCGGAATGCACCCGATGGTGACGCAATCACCGTGGATAAAAATGTCACCGCCGAGATTTTCCTTGCCGCCAAGAATTCTGTCCGACTCGTTGGGATAATTCAATCCCAGGGAAAGATAAAAATTGCTGCAGGGATTGAATTTGTCAATGTAATAGCACCCCTCGGGGACCTGGCCGTCGCCCTGTTTTCTCTTGGGCCCCAGATTCCCGGAATTGCTGCATATTTTATAGGTCCGCATCAGGATGAATTTTCCGGCGTTCACTTTTCTGGCCCACAATTCCAGGTTTTCTTCGTTTTTGAAGACGCGGATGAACACTTCGACGTTCGGAAAGGTTAGCCCTTTTGACTGGAACAATTCCTGGACAAAATATTTTTTGTCCTTTTCGGCGTGAACGAACCTGGGCGCTTTTTTCTGCTGTTCAAGGAAGGTTTCAGAAAAGCAGGTTGACAGTAAAACCATGAGTATCACAAAGGTTCTCGTCATGTATCGTGTCCCACCTTCGTCATTCCGTCCGCGCAGGGCGCTTTCAACTTCTAACGATCAACTTTTCATTTCCCCGTTGCATCTTTCGCACCCCCGCTTTTCACGCTCTCGCTATGCGCCTGCGCCCGGATCCTTGCGGCTTCGGAATAATATTTTGCGAGCCGCCGTTTTGTGTCCACGTCCGGAGTGTAATACAGCATCCTGTTGCATTCGGCGATGCTCTCCGTGTATTGTCGGGTTTTATAATAAATCTTGGCGAGCCAGTAATGGCATACGACCGCGTTGTAGTGGTTGTCGAACGGCTCAGCCTCGACCCTGATCAGGATGTAGCGGTATACGCCCTCGGCCTCATTGTACCGGCCGCTGCCGTACAGCGCCGCTCCCCTGCCCCAGAAGAATTTCAGCGTGAAGGGATATTTTTCGAGCAGCTCGTCGGCGAGCGCCAGGGCCTCCTTGTAGCGCGCCTCGTTGCAGAGAATGTCGATCAGGTTCACGCCCGCGGAAATGCAGGTGTACATCCCGTTTTTTTTCGCGTCGTACAATTCATTGATGCCCTGCTGGCATCTGTTCTCGATGCCCGGCATCCACCACAGGATTTTTGTGAGCGCGCTCCGCCAGTAGTCGTACAGGCCGATTCCATAGAGAACGTCTTTTATATTGGGGTTCCTTTTATACAATTGCTGCAGGTTGGACACCCCTTTCCAGCCGTGCCTGAACGAGGTGATCCATTTTTCATAACGCGATTCATAGGTGCCCTTGATGCCGTCGGCACCGCCCATGAAAAACAACGCCCAGTCCTTGTCAACGCCGCCCCGCGCAATGAGCTTTTCCGCCTGTTCGATCGCCAAATCACAATATTTGTAGAATTCCACCTCGCGCTTGTCGGTCTCGTAATAGTCCATCCACAATTCCAGCGCCGCGGCGTAGAAGAAGTATCCCGCCGGATGGTCCGGATATTTTCTGATTATTTTCTTGGCCTCGTCCTCGGCGAGCTTGAATTTTTCCTTGTACACGAAATCGATGCTATTGATCGCGAGTTCGTGCATTTCCGGGGGGAGCTGCGGGGCGGCGCCGCACAGGGAAACGAACACGGCCAGCACCCAGAGCGCCGGAAGACGCAGGGGGTCAGTGCGCTCGCGCGGAATCCTGGAAAAACCGGTACTCATTGGCAAAGCGCTCCCATTTTCTGGCGGCCTTTACATACCGGTATTTCACGGTACGCTTCACGTGGACGTCCTTGAGATAGTAATAATCAACCACGGCAAGAACGCTGTACATGCCTTTATCGAACGACTTGTACTCGACGATGCGGAAGAACATCGAATCGCTCAGGCTCTCCTTGGGAAGGTCGCCCACAATGGTCTTGAAATCGCTGGCGACCACCGCATCGAATTTTTTTCTTATGCTGCCGTCGGGTTCCCCGCCCCCGCATCCGGCGAGCAGCAGCCCCGCCGTTACAAGGGTGAAAATAAAAAGCCGGGAGCTCCCCGCATTCCGAATCATAGGCGGCTCTCGTTACGATGGATAGAACAGGTTCGTATTGGAAAGGGGATCAAACAAGTGCACTCTTCTGCCGTCAAGAAAAACCTCGGCCCGCTCCTGGGGCGAAAGCGCGACGTCGCGAGTCACAAGGAACCGGAGCATAGTGCCGCCTTCGGCGTGGGAGACCACCAGGCTGCGGTCGCCCAGCGTTTCCACAAGCTCGACGGCAACGTCAACCGTGGTGTCCGAATACCGCTTTGCTTCATGATGCTCGGCATACTTGATGTTCTGCGGCCGCACCCCCACCTTCACGGATTTCCCGGCCATGGCCTGGGCCCTCGTAAACCGCTCCTTGTCGAGCTTGATGAAGCCCAGCGGCGTGTCAACGCCGGCATCGTCCCCTTTTAACGCGACCGTGCCGTTGAAAAAGTTCATTGCCGGGCTGCCGATGAACGAAGCGGAAAATACCGTGGCGGGCGCGTCATACACCATGCGCGGCGTGTCATACTGCTCAAGGCCCTCTGCGCTGAGCACCGCGATGCGCTCGCTCATGCTCATTGCCTCAACCTGGTTGTGCGTCACATAGATGATGGTCTTGCCCACCTGGTGATGGATCCGCTTGAGCTCCTCCATCGCCTGCTCGCGCAGCGCGGCGTCGAGGTTGCTGAGCGGTTCGTCAAGGAGCAGGACGTCGGGATCGAGCACCAGCGCGCGGGCGAGCGCGACCCGCTGCCGCTGCCCCCCCGAAATTTCCTTGGGCAGGCGGTCTTCGAGGCCCTTGAGGCTGAACAGGTCGAGCGCCCACGCCAGTTTCTTCTCGATTTCAGCCGCGGGCGTATTGTTGATGGTGAGACCGAAGCGGATGTTCTTTTTGACCGTCATGTGCGGGAACAGCGCGTAACTCTGGAACACCATGGCAAGCCTGCGGTGCTGGGCGGGAACGTCGTTGTACCGCCTGCCGTCGATGATAAGATCCCCTTTGTCAATCGTCTCCAGGCCGGCGATCATGCGCAGGAGTGTGGTCTTGCCGCACCCCGAGGGGCCGAGCAGGGTCACGAACTCCCCGTTTTTGATTTCGAGGCTCAGCCCCTTGATTATCTGGGTCGCGCCCATCCGCTTTGAAATGTCTTTTAACAGTACTTCAGCCATGAGGCACCTATTTCACCGAGCCGGTGGTGATGCCCGCCGTCATGTATTTCTGCAGCATCAGGGAAAACACGATGACCGGAAGGCTCAGCAGAACCGAAATCGCCGCAAGCAGGTTCTGCGGCGGCGAATACGCGAGTTTCTGTTTCAGAAAAAGCGTCATGGTTGATATCTTTCCAAGCCCCAAAAGAAAATAGGCAAAGATGAATTCATCCCATGACAGCAGGAATGTGTAAATGGCGGCGGCGGCGAGTCCTGGAAAGGAGAGCGGAAAAAGCACCCTGAAAAAAATGGAAAACCCGTTCGCCCCCATCACCCGCGCCTGCTGTTCAAGGTCGTTGGGGATGGTTTCAAAGGCGCTCATGCCGATGAAAATCACGTAGGGCAGGGCCAGAAGCGTGTGCGCCAGGATGACGGAAGTATAGGTGTTCTGCAGCCTGAGCTTGATGAAAAATTCCGCGACGGGAATCACCGAGGCGATGTCCGGGAAAAGCCTTACGGAAATAAGCCCCAGCAGTAAAAGCCTCATGCCCGGCACCCTGAAACGGCCGAGGACGTACGCGGCCGGCACCCCGAGCAGCAGCGAAAGCCCAACGGTGGAAACCGCGATGATGACGCTGTTCATGAGCACGCCGTAAAAATGCCGGTCGGAAAAAAGGTAAATGAAATTCCTGAAAGTGGGATGATACGGCCACAAAGGGATGGGCGCGCCGCCGGTGTTGATGCTCGCGCTGTCGCTGATGGAATATTTAAACAGCAGATACAAAGGTCCGGCAATGAGCAGGAGCGCAAACGCGATGCTCGCGGCCCACAGGACCTTCTTAAAGGTTTCTTTTGCTGCAATACGGTTCTTCACGGATCACCCTAGCTTCTTACCAGGTTTCTTTTTATCAATTCCATGACCGACAGGAACAGCACCGTGGTGATGACGATGCAAAGCACCATGACAATCGCGACGGCCGCCGCGCCATAGGAGTTCCCCCAGTCATTATACAATGATTCGATGAGCGTGCCGAGCAAGTTGTATTTGCCGGCAAGGATAAAGGGAAAGATGAATTCCTTCCACATCTCGATCGAGCGGAGAAGCACGACCGCCGAGATTGACGGTATCATGAGCGGCAGCACCACGTGCCAGATTCTTCTCCGTAAACCGGCGCCCATGGCCCTTGCCGCGTCGAACAGCTCGGGATCGATGGCATTGAGGCCCGAGAGCAGGATGAGCATGGAAATCGGCATGTCCCGCCATACCTTTCCAAGCATCGATATGCCGAGCGCTAAAGCCTCGGAGCCGCGCCAGTTCACCGGAACGCTCAGCAGGGACGGAACGATGCCATAGTGGCCCAAAAGGAAATGGTTGACGTGTCCGCCCGGATAGTCGAAAAGGATGAACAGCAGCGTTGCGGTGACGAGCGCGGGAATCGCCAGGGGGATTAAAAACAGGCTCCTGATGAAATTCCTGAACCTGAAACTTTGGTACAGGATGAGCGCGAGGAAAAATCCGGCCGCAAGTTCGAGCGGCGTTCCCACGAGAACAAAAAGAGTTGTGTCAAGAAGGGCGCGGCTGAAATCGGGCCTGGTAAAAACCGACGCGAAGGTGCCTACCGACGGGAACACCAGCGCGCCGCTTTTTTCGAACGACAAACTCAACCCGATCAGGTATGTTCCAACAATGATGAGAAAACCCACAAGGTAGGCCGCTGCCGGAAGCAGCGGCCACAACTCGAGGATCCGTGCACTTTTTCCTTTTAGCCACGTTCCATTCATTCGCCGGCACGGTTATTTTGGAAAATCGGCTCCCAGAATATCCTTCTGCTTCTGCAGAAAATCCTTGTGGAGTTTCTGCTTCATGACATCAGCGTCCATTTTCCCGTCTTTTTTCTCGTTATACCCGGCGCACAGCGTGTACCAGGCATCGACCAGGTTCTGCGCGACCTGGGGATATCCCTTGACAAGAGGCACCGTGGTGAGCTGGTTGTCGTTCACCTGCTCCACCGATGTCTTGAAAATCTCGCCGACCCACCCTTCGTCGAACACGTCGGGCAGATTGATCAGAAGGTCCTTCCTCACCGGGATCATGCCGAATTTCGAGCATTCCTTGGCATGGTTTTCCCTGCTGGTGACGAAACGGGCGAATTTGTAGGCGAGCTTCGCGTTAGGGCTCGTCTTGGGAATCCCCCACCACCATCCGCCGGTGGAAATCGAACGGGTTCCCTCGTAGGCCGGGAGGCCCTGTGCGTTCAGGTCGAACGACACGGCCTTGGGGACCACGCAGAGCCCCATGTCCTTGACATCAGGCAAATAGGTGGGCATGCCGGGATCGTCGGCCCAGCCGTGCACGTTGAAGCAGTCGATCTGCTGGAGGTAGGTGCAGAACACCTTGCCGTCCTTGATGCCGTTGTAGAGGTCGGAGCCGCGCCACGGGTCGAGCCACATTCCCGGATTGTAAAGCCCGTTGCGGACAAACACGTTTTCCCACAGGAACGTCTGGACGGTCTTGTCGCCCAGGCCAAGGATGTCCTGGTGGGTCGCCCCCAGTTGGAGCGCGCGGTCGACCAGATCGAGCGCGGTGCCTTCATATTTCGCCCCGCGGTGGGCGATGCGCGGCATTTTCACGCCGTTGTATGTTTCCTTGGCCCAGATGGAGCCCACCACATAAAGGTCATACAGGTCCCACTGCGCGGGATCCGCCTCGAGCGTGTAGCCCTTGGGAAGGCCGTACTTGTTCTGCTTCTTCAATTCGTCGTTGATCTGTTTCTTGTATTTCTCAAATTTCGACACCGCGTCCTGCACCATTGACTTACGATAAAACAGGATCCTGGTCTCGAGCTTGCGGGGGATGTAATACGGGGTCCCGTCCACGTACCCCAGCGCCGTGGCGAGCTGGTGGTATTCGGCGAGGTCCTGCATCACCTGCATCGAATCCTCAATCTGGGTCAGGGGCATCATGTAGCCCTTGTAAACGAGCACGCGCGTCGCCTCGAACGGCGTTTTGACCAGTCCGATTTCCGGCTGTTTCTTGCCCGCGTCAAGCTTGAGGAACCGTTCGATGTCGAGCTGGTTCTGGAAAATGGCCAGGGAAATCTTGCAATTGTTCTCCTTGTTGAATTTCGCCACGAGCTCTTGGTCAAACCAGCGCTGTTGAGCCGGCATCATCCGGATCAAGACGGTGAATTCCTGCTTGGGTTTATTAGCGCCCGCGCATCCTATCATGCAAAGCGATGCCACGGCAATGCAAACGAACCACACCGCACTGCGTCTTCTCATCATACACCCTCCTGCTTTTTAATGTTTGTAATGCGTTTCGTAGAAATTTATTCCTTGATGCTGTTTGACAGCGTCGTATGGAGCAGGGCCACCTCATCCCCGCTTTTGCGCAGTTTCTCGCTGAACACTTCCAGGAGATTATACGCGATTTCCGGCATATCCAAAAGAATTCTCTTAAGGGCACTCCGCTGGATCACCCACAGTTCGCAGTCTTCGTTGGCCAATGCCGAGGCCGACCGCGGCGCCTGGTTGAACAGGCCGATCTCGCCGTAGGTCTCGCCCCTGCGCACTATAGATAAAATACTTTTTACATTGTTCTTTACCTTAACAATTTTTAAGCTTCCCTTGGCCACGATGTAGAGGTGGTCGGAAAGCTCTCCTTCCCGGGAGATGAGCGTCCCTTTTTGATAGGAGAGCCGCTGGGTTATTTCGGCCAGTTCCATGAGTTTTTCGGCGGGAACATTGCCGAACAGCGGCGTTTTCTTTAGGGACATGACCCGCTCCAGCAATTCAAAAGCATCTATGGTCATAGTGTTCGACATTGCCTCCGGCGAAAGCAGCTGTGCCGCGGCCTTCGCAGCATATGAGTGGTGATCCTTCCGTATCTTTTCCAGCGTTTCCTTTTCTTTGGTGATGAGCCGCTCCCGATCAGCCATGTTCCGGAGCACATTCAAGGCGCACATGCTTATCAATCGGTTTGACGAGCGCACGAAATAGCCGATGTCCGGTTCGCCCCCCTCTTCGATGGTGAAAAACCCCTTCCCTGTTTTCGCGAGCTTTTCCCACGGGTCCCTGCGAAGGATGGGGGTTATCAGCATGGTGATGTGGTGCGGGCCGAAATTATCGAGCAGCTCGATCAGGTTGAACCGCTGCGTGCTTTCACTGACGTCAAGGTCCCGCCTCCCGGCCACCATCACGCCCTTCGGGTCAAGCAGCGTCGCGACGTCGAGCGCCCATTCGCACACTCTTGAAAGGTGCTCCCGCAGCGCATCTTCGAGAAAAATCATCCCGTCGTTTCCGGGCGCCTCCCGGTCCTTCTTTTGCAGCAGCGACCAGGCGACGCAGTCCCGATAGACTTGTTCGAGTTCCCTGAGGACCCATGACGAGAGAACCGACGTTGTTTCAGGGGAGAGTGGATACCCCTTGAGCCCTTCGGCACTTGATTCGATGACGACGCGCAGGGCATGGATGCACTCCACAATCATCCGTTTTGTGTCCGCACCGCGCAGATATTCCGTGATCGCGGTGATGGCCGCCGCGCCCTGTTGTTGCAACACGCGCCCCGCCGCGGCGATGTGCCTTCGCGAAAGACCCTCAACGACGCGCAGGGTGGCGCACTGTGTTTTTTTTGATGCCGAGGAGAAAATGATTTCAACGCTTTTGATAAACACCTGCAGCGACGAAGACTGCAGGTTTGCGAGCAAGGTCTCCTCCCATCCCTCGGGCTTCAGCGCGGCCACGAGATACAAACCGGCCGAACGCCGGTTGGCGTTCTTCACCGAAAGCAAATAACCGAGATAGGCGAGCACATTCTCCCGCTCTGGGTCGTCGCCCGTTTGCCACAAATAAACGGCCGCTTCGATCTGTACACGAGGGTTGCTTTCAAAGAACATGGACTTTACCGTGGAATACAGCCGGCCCTTCCAGTCGGCATCCACAGCGTTGAGCGAGAACAACGCGTTCGCACGCACCCTTGGATTCTCGTCCCTGAGCATTTTTTCAATCATCGGCTGCACATCGCCGCTGCCGGAAAACGATGCCAGGGAACGGGCGATCATCTCTCTCACGGTGCGACCCGGCTCGTTATCATAGATGCTGCAGAGAATTTTAAAGGCCTGCTTGGATCCTTCACGCGAGAGAATCTTGACCGCCAAGCTGCGGACATCGCCGTCGTTCGAGGAGGAATATTCTTTGATTAAAGATAATATTTTTTGGTCATGGCGACTACCGATTTCTGCTATAATCTCATCGGGGATGTGACGAGCGGACGGTTGCGGTATCAGCGCTTCGGTATACGTCTTTCGTATCATCGCAACCGCGAACACCATGGCGCATGATGCAAGGGAAATCATCAGCAGAATGACGGAAACGTTGGGTTCTGCGGCCATGAGAAGCAGCCCGGTGAGCATGATGGCGGACGGTTTGACCATGCCGTCGAGGAACGTTTTGGCCCGGCCGCGTTTTTCCTTTGGAATCACGGCAAAAAACATCTGGTATACGGGTGAAAAGGCATTTTCAAAAACGACATACCGCAGGAACTGAAAAATGATGAACCCCGAAAAAAGCGCCATCCGGGATCCACCGAGCACGCTTAGGGCAAGCATCACCAGTGATCCGAGGAGAAGCGTGACGGGCAGAAGGTAAAAAATCCTGGTGAAGCCCCATTTGGCGATGACGCCGGGCATGGCGAACTGCAGCCCCCCGATGATGACAACGGAATAAACCAAATAAAAGGTGAATTGAAATGAAGCGAGTGAATTCGACGTGGTAAACCATAACGCGCTTTTTTTCCAGAACAGGTAGTCTTGGAAAAAAATTGCAATAAATACCAGAAAATAGAGAATGGCGATGAGCCGTATCAACCTGTTCGAGAGAACGCCCAGGATGCCGGCAAAAATGCCTTTTCCTTCTGCCTGTTCTCTCATCGGGACTTCTTTTTTAATGAATTTTATCCAGTATCTCGCGGTGATTTTTCTGGACAGAACGAATGCCACGCAATACGCTGCCGCCCACAGACCGATGATCATTTCCGCATCAACCGCCACCAGCAGCAGCCGCGCACCGCAGGCACCGCACAAGCCGCCGACAAATCCCCAGGCCGCGATTTTCGGGAACCCTCTTTTCGCTTCGTCGGTGGTGTAGATGTCGTTTGCCATGGTCCAGAAGGTGAGAAACAAGGTTGTCTTGGAGAGATACGATACCGGGTAGATGAGGAGTATCCAGAAGGAAACCGCTTCTAGGTTTTCCTTCCCGACCACAATAAAAAGCACGCAATAGCAGAAAAGGATCCCCGCGACAGCAAGCAGCTGGGCGGAGAGCAGTTTTCCCCGGTTGACGCGGTCGATGTTGCTGAAAAACAGCGCGGGCAGAAAAAAAAGCAGCATGCCGTTGATGAAAAAAAGTTTACCGAGGACGGCCGCCCCGGCAACGGTCACGGCCATCGAAAGGCTCACGGTTTCGCCGACGATAGCGCCGCCGAACAGAAACAGGAGAAGAAATGACAAGAGCCTGAACCGGAGGTTTTGTTCTGCCATAGTTGTAAAATAAGAAAGCGGATGATAGCATCGCTATCATCCGCTTTTTGCTAATGAAGAAACAAGCAACGCCGACGCCAGCTTCAGAAGCTGTACGTAAGCGTGATTCTGTCCATGACGTGGTGCTGCGGCGCGCTTATCAGGTTTGTCCACGTGTAAAAGATATTTTCGGCAAGCACACCATCTATCCTGAAACGGTTTTCAATATTGACGCCCACCCCAACGGCCGCGAAATCGTCGTCCGAGCCGTCGGCCTCCGGGTTCTGCTCCCAGTGCCCGTTTTCACCGCCGTCTGAGACATAAAGCAATTTCTTATTAACGCCGATTCTTAATACGAGCCAGTCCCATACGACGTTTCTTTCAAGGCCGGCGCCTATGCGGCCACCGATACCTGTGGGCATGGAGTCTTTTACATATCCATTAACTTTTGAATAATTTTTTTCTTCAACAAGTCCTTCAATCCCCGTCCAGAAAAAGCCTTTGTCGATATTGATGTTGACGCCAAGGCCCAGCGAATAATTCATTTGGGAAAATCCCTCAAGCCCAATCCTTTCAATGGAAAGATGGGGGACAAAATCTCCATTAAGCGCGGTGAGCGCGGAAAAAAGACGAATATCCCCTTTAAAGTACAAATCATTTTTCGCGATGTTTTCGTTGGTGTCGACGAGAGGACTATTCGTTCCTGTCTGGCGGGCTATTGTTCCTATTCCGGTAAGTGAAGCAAAATCGAATGAAACCTCAAGATTCATCGATTTTGCTATGGGCCAGTTAATCCCCACGTTTGCTTTGTAGACGCTGGTTTCGTAATTGGTGTCATTTATGTTTTGTCTTTGAAAAGCCAGATAAGTTCCCACCCCGATCATTGCCCCATTTTGCAGCGCATATCCCAACATGAGGTCTATTTTTCCCACCGGCGCAACCAAATCACGCCTGTTGGTGCCGAAAGCCATTTGGAAATCGCTGGAACCCGGGTCAAGATAATTAAGCAATGGATCATATCGGTTCAAGATAAGACCAAAAGAAAGCAGCGGATACTGGTTTCCGGATTCGGAAGATTGGTTGAGCGAATACGAAAGAATGGTGCCGCCATAGGGTTTTTGCGGCTCCTTGTTATTAAGGCGAAGTGCGGCGAGCGCGCCGGTGTCCGTGCTGTCGGGAAGATACACGCCGAGCGAACCAATTATCATATTTGGATAATAATTGATATTGGCCGGATTCCGGAAAATGCTCACGTCATCCATGAAAAAATTATCGTTCCCGCCCATGGTGAGCACTCTCGCGTCAGTTGCATAACTGCTGACAAAGAACCCCGCAAGGAGCACCGCACACATGAATTTCTTCATATCATATCCTCCATAGAAAAAGGGCTACGGCAGAAAAAAGGCTACGGCTTTATTATATGCTTCCGGATTTTTACTGTCAAGACCCTACTGCGAGAACGCGAACGGATACTCGACCTCGGTAATGTCACCGGGCTTGTCGATTTTCTCAAAGACCCACCGTTTGATCTTGTCGACAACTTCCTGCTCAAGCTGCGGATCGCTCATGGTGGATTCGAGCACCTGGCAGAAAATGACCTTCCCGAATTCGTCGATGGCGAATTTGCAGGTGATCTTGCCCTTGAGACCCGGTTTTTCACGCAGGCGCTTGTTGTACGCATACCGCAGCGCGGCAAGGTTCTGCATGACCACGCGCATGATGCTCGCCCTACTTCTGCCGCCTGTCAATGCGCCGCCCTTCACGAATTTGGGCTCGGACACGGTAAGGCTGCCGCGCTTCTTAAGGGATAGGCTGCTTTCGCCTTCACCGCCGAGGAGCCCGCCGATAAGGTCATCAACGCCCGAGAACCCGCTGCCGCCGCCGAAGCCGCTCCCATAACCGGCGCCGAATCCGATTCCCGCAGCGCCCTTTCTGCCGACGCCGCCTGAGCCGCCGGCCTTCAACCCGCCCAATCCGGATAAGATTCCGTCAATTCCCGTGGCAAAACCGCCTTTGCCAAAGATATCGGCGCTGGCAACGGCCTTGCCGGTGATTTTTCCGGAAATGATTCCGAGAACGCCCTTCTGGGTCACGCGCGCGCGAGGATCGCCGCCGCCGCCGAATTTACCGCCGGCGCCCTTTTTATCAGATTCTTTCTTGAGCGTTTTCTTATCGCTCTCCAGCTTTTTCTCCTCTTCTTTCTTCATTTTTTCTTCTTCTTCTTTTTTCTTTTTCTGGTCCTCAAGGGTCGCATCGACATCGCCCTTCACGAACTTGGCGACGCGCTCCTCAGGGATCTTCTCGAAGAAGTCGGTGGCGACCTGAACTACCTTAACGGTGCTCATCCACACGCCCGTGACAAGGCCAAGGATCATGCAAACAATAAGAAGGTTCCTTAGCTTGGCATCCCGTTCGATATGGAAAATATCGGGCCGCTTGCCGAGCACCTGCGCATATTCAGGATCGGTGAGCGTGCGGCCGTAGACTTCCTCGCCTTCTTCGGCAGCGGCGGCCGCAGGAGCAACCGGCGCACCCAAAGCCACCAGCTCGATTTCGGCGCCAATGGCCTCAAACTGCTGCTTGAGACGCATCGCCTCGTTTTCCTCAGCTTCTTTTCGGATGCATACTGGTTTCTGCGTAATAACGCCCCGTACCACATCCGCTGTCGTGCCTGACCACCGGGCTACTTCCTCGGCGATTCTTTCGGCACGTTGGATATCTGTGCATTTTTTGATTAATACTTTGTACTTCACAGCTACTGCTCCCTTTCCATAACTGCGAAATTCATGTTATTGTAACCCACTTTGCCGCAGGTATTCATGATTTTGAATAACACATCAAATTCCACGTTTTTATCCATTTGAATGATCACGTTCCCCTGGATTTTATTAAGCGCCCCCAGCTTCACCATCTGTTGCTCCTGAGCATAGGAGGCGTTCAATTTTTCCTCGAGCTTCGCCACGATAGGGTCAGGATTTTCCTGAGGAATTCTTCTCACGTCTTCGGTCGGCACTATTGGAACGTTGTCAACAAGGATCATGTCGTTCGTTGCCGCCACCTGGAGAAATATCTCCTTGGGTTTTGTAACGGCAACCGAGTTGGGAAGCACAAGATTATCTGCATTGGTGAGAATGCTTCCCTCGGATGAATAACTTTTCATGAGATAAATAACGACGATGGAAAAAAAGTCGATCAGGGAGGTTACAATCAACCCCGTCGATTTCGGCGTCGTGTATTTGTTTCTTCCCCGCTGGATGGCCATATTAACTCCTTAATTTTGAAATCGCAATGTTGGGAAACTCCGCCGCCCGCGCCACATCCATGAGCTGGACTATTTTGTCGTAGGCGACCTGGTTTTCCGCGGCCAAAATAATATCATTCGCGTCGCTGACGTCGGAATACCGCTGTTTGATTTTCATGAGCCTGTTTTTCATCTCATCGTAGGCAGACAGCGGGTGCAACGTGTACTGGTCAGGGGCCGTCACCACCACCATGCGGCGAGGATTCGTAAGGATGTAAACCGTGTCGCCCACCTTGGCCGCCTTCAACGGATTGCCGGCGCCGTCGGTAAGCATTTCCCCGTTTTTGGTGTACAGGCAATTGACAATATTCCGGTTCTCATCGGTAACGTACAGCATGATCTCCTGTCGTTCGTTAATGAGGAACGGTTTGCCTGTTTTCGGGTTCTTCACTTCTTTCTTGGGATTTGACGGGTCATATTCTACGGAAACTTCCACGGTGCGGTCCTCGCGCGAAACGTATTTGTGAAATTCCCGGTAAAACATGCTGGGCAGAAAACCGCCTTTTGCGCCGAGGGTAACAACGGAGTCGGTGATGATCATGGTAAGCAGAAGCTTATCTGCATCCGTCTGCTCCGGAGCCACGGTCTGCTTGATGGACGGGCTGGACCCGCGGCCTTCAGGCAGCTTTAAATTGATAATGGAAATCTTGGCAAATTCCGCTGAAAGCATGAGCACCGGGACAAGCACTATTAAGAAATTAATAAACGGTTTTAAATCGATGGCTAAATCGTGACCGCCACCGTCGTCCGTCATTTTTGATGGTCTTTTTGCCATTGTACTTTATCCTGTTTTAAATGTGGATTAAATACTTTTCCCGTTACCCGGCGCTGGAAAATACAATTAAAGCTTCTTCGCACTATAATAACGTTTAATTAACCGTAAACGTTACATCACCGTTAACGGAAAAACCTGTTTTCTTTATTCCTCAACAGCGTTGCTCAGCTTTGTGATCTTTTCATCCATGTCTTCAATGACCTTGTCCGCCTTGCCGCTCAAGATACCATGCGCAAGAATGCACGGAACCGCGCAAAGCAGCCCCATGAGCGTTGCCGACATGGTGATACTGATACCGGAAGCCAGCTGCTGTGCTCTTTGCGCTGCGGGAGCGTTCGCGATGGCGTCAAAGCACTCCATCGTGCCATAAATGGTTCCGGTAAGACCGGTAAGCGTTGCAAGGTTGGCAAAGGTATTCAGAAGAAACACGTTTCTCTTGATTTTGGGTCCTTCCGTAAGAAACAGTTCGTCAACAGCTTTTCTGATGACCTTGGGCCCTTTGGTGCGGTTCTGGAGAACGGTGAGCACGCCCTTTGCAAGAGGCGACTTCATCGTGAGGGCATACTTGATAGCGCGGTCATAATCACCGGCCTTCAGGTAATTGGAAATGCCCTTCATGAACGCGGCGCTTCCCATATCGCATTTGAGGAAGAGATACCAGAAGCGTTCGAGGAACAGGCCGAGAGCCGCAAAGAAAAGAACCAGAATGAGCCACATAACCAAACTGGCCGAAGACTGAAAGCCCAGCAACAAGAAATTGAACATTTGCATAGGTTGAACCCCTTCCATTAAAGTGATATAAATAAAATAATGTTAAATTTGTAATAATCAAAGTATATCAATAAAAACCGCTCGCTTTTTTCACTCCTTTCTTTTCCCGCTGAAGATTCATGCACTACTGCTTTTTGAGTTCCTGTATTTTGTCCTCTTCCTCCTGCTGGCTCCTCTGCGCCTCTATCTCGATCCGTTTCAGCTGTTTAATTTTATCTTCAAGAGGAATTTCCATTTGCACGATGTTCTGTATTCTCTTCATGTTTCTCTGATACTGCTCGTCGCGATATACTTTCTTTGCCGGAGCCTGAGCCTCGGAAGTCGTCGGCGCCAGCACTGTCTTTTCGCCCGCCTCGGTCTTTTTCGTAACCGGTTTTTCCTGCTCAGGAGGCGGTGCCTTGGGCTGGCGCGGCGTTATGGTCTTCTTAAGTGCCTCGGATGAAGGATTGATTTCCGTTATCCGTTCCTTGATCTTTGCAATCCACGGGCTCTCCGCGATCCCCATGTCCGCGGCGATGTTTATGGCCTGTTCGTAAAGCGGCAACGCCTTGTCCATGAACTCGAGCGCCTTCTCCTCCAGCACCTCCATGTACGACTGTTTGTCCTCTTTGGAAAGGTCTTTCGGTACCGGTGAAGTTTTAATGATGATGCCGACCTTTTCGAGGGTGTTTGCCCTGAGAAAAAGGACTTTCATGAACATGTCCATGGATTTGGTCACATATTCGCCGGTGATATTTTGATCATAGGCCCACTCTATGTTCTTCTGGAAATATTTGAGCGCACTCTCATAATATTTTTGAAGGCCCTGCAGGATTTTTATCTTTGCCCCGATCTTCTGCTCGGTCGAGCCTTCGATCGACTGGTCTTCAATGGCATCTGCAAAATCGACAAAACCCATGCCGATTTTATATGTGGAACGCAAGGTCCATTCCTCAACGCCGAGCTCAATTGACTTGGCATAAGGACCGGCCGCATTCTTCAGGGCTTCTTCCTTGAGCTTCAGGTTGGCCTGAACCTGCTGTTTGTTTCCTTTGAGGCTGATATCGGTAAATGCCTTATACAAAATTTCACCCTGTTTGAAATACGATTCGGCGACAGCTTCCACGGGCATATCTGCATGTCCCTTGTTTTTCTCATATACTTCATTGGCAAGCAGGTAGTCCTTCTGCGCTTCCTTGAAATCGCCGAGGTTGAAGTAGGCGTTCCCGGCCTTTACAAGAGCCTCAACCTGCTTGTATTTGTCGCCTTCGTATTTCCTCGCGAAATCGGTGAACACGGCCGCCATGTCCACGTTTTTCCCCATTTTCTCGTAGCAGAGGCCAACGGAGAAGAAAGCCTCGGCCGAATATTCGGAGGCGGGGAAATTCTGCGTCAGAACCATGTACGCCCTGATTGCTTTTTCGTAAAGCTTTCCCTTTTCGTAAATAAGTCCTGCGTTGTAGAGCGCCAGCGGGGTTTTCGCGTCCTTGGGATAGCGCTCGTAGGCAAGCTCGAACATCTTTCCGGCATTATCGTAATCATTCACCTTTGAATAGGCTTCGGCGGCGTACGAAAGGCTGGGAATGGCATAATCGGGCTTTGTGATGGTAAGAGCGGCCGTTTGATACACGTTGGCCGCATTGGCCCATTTTTCTATCTTTTTAAAATCATCGGCCGCTCGGAGAAACGCGTTCTCCCGTAGTTCCGATGATGGGAACTTGGCGGCAAGGTCCTGCAGGGTGGAGGCCGCCAGTTCGAAGTTGTTCGTGGCTTCGTAGCATATCGCGGCCTCAAGCCACCCGCGGGCCGCGACCTTGCTCTTGGGATAATCGGTGGCGATGGCCTTGAACGCATCCGCCGCACCCATGACATTATTGGCCTTTTTCATGGACTCTGCCTTCTTGAACATGGCGCCGGCAGCCAGCTCGATGATTTCGGCGTATTCAGGCGTGTTCTGCGCGGTCTTTTTCAAGAGGTCTTTGTACTTTGCCATGGCCAGGTCGAATTCACCAGTGCTCACATAGCAGTTTGCGATCATGCGCATTGACTTGGCGGCGAATTTCGAGTCCGGATAGGTGTCGATAATGAACTTGTAATCTTTACTGGCGTTGTCGTACATCTTCGCGGCATAATAAACGTCCGCGCCGATATAGGTGATTTCCGCGGCATTCGCGCTCTTGGCGAACTTTACCTGATACCGATGGATATAGTCAAGCAGCAGCTTGGTTTCGTTCAGGGTCATTGCGGTCTCGTCGGTCAGGCCGTCGCGGGCCATTGCTTTTTTTCTCGCGTTCATAAGCGCAACGACCGCATTGTAGGCAGCGTCTTCCTGAGAAATGGATATGGGCCCGGTCTTTTCTTCCTTTTTCTGCTTTTCAATTTCAGTCTGGTCCATCCCGAGCGTGTCGACTTCCTCTTTATAAGGACCAAACGTGGAAAGGTCGGCCATTGCAACGTAGTCGAAGTTTTCAGCCGATTTCAGATAATCGCCGAGCGTATTGTAAATTTCGGCCATGTAGTATTTGAATTCGTAGTTGTGCCACTTGTCTTCGGGAAATTTCTTGGCAAATTCGTTGTACCGGGCAAGGGCTTTCTCGTACATTGCCTTATCTTTATTCTTCTGGGCGATACCATGGTAATAAAGAGGGATGGCGGCAAGCGCCTTCCGCACTTCATTTCTCGATTGATCAATAACCGCCTTCTGGGTCGTGTTCTTCGAATACCATTGACTTTTCTCGTCATAATTATCAACGAGCTTTTCGCGCGCCGCGTTGGCTTTCTCATAATCCTTCTTTATTATATAGCATTCCACCAGCATCTGCTGGGCGATGGGAGCATCCTTATAATAAGGAAATCGTTGGAGCGCGTTCTGAAGCGACTTGATTGCATCGTCGGTTTGACCATGCACCCTGTTTTTCATGCCGATGGTATAAATGACATAGTCTTCGTACGGCTTGCTGCCGATCCGCCTGAAAAACTTTGCGGCTTCTTCGGATCCATTGGGCATGTCGGAAAAGGCGATCGCCATGTATTCCATGGCTTCCTGGCGGAATTCCTGCTTGGGATATTCTCCCTTATCGCATTTCTCAATGTATTCAAAAAACAACTGCACGGACTTGTCGAACTCTCCCATGTTATAGTTGATTTCGCCCTTGCGGTATTGCACCATGCCGAGGTTGTCGGGAGAGAGGCATTCGGGCGGTTTACAGAGCTCAAGATGTTTGAGCGCCTTGGGGAAATCGCGCTGCATATAGGCGAAGTCCGAAAGCCGGAAATGGGCCTGCGCCGCGCGGCAGCCATTCGGGTTTGCCTTGACAACCAATTCCATTGCCCATGCGGCGCTGTCAAGGTCGCCCATGACAAGGTAGATGTTTCCCATCTGGAAATATGCCTCGTCGATGGTGCGGAAATCGGAATATTCCTTCACGAGGCGCAGGTACATCTTCATGGGCTTGGTATAATTGGGGATTGGGTTTGTCGGTTCGGGACCCTTTGAGCCGTTATCCTCCCATTTTTTCATCGCGTCGCCATAATCTTCGCGGGCCTTGATATATTTATCGCGCGCTTCGTCGTAGTACAGCTGCGCCAGGGTAAAAAGAACGTCCGCACACCTATCGCTCTTTTTTGTGCAGCTTTCAAGAAGGGTTTCATACCGTTTGATGATTTCTTCAATGCTTCCTTTTTCTTTTTTTGCGCTTACATTTTTCTGGCTTTGGTCAGTGAGGGATTTCTTTTTCTCCTCAAGTTCTTTTATCTTTTTGAGGATGTCTTCCTTACTTTGTTGGGCATATGCGGTGCCCGCTGTCCATGCATAACACAGCAAGAATGCGGTAAACAGGCCTACCCACGATTTGCTAGCACATTTTCTCATTTATCCTCTCCCTTTTTTCCAAGCATCCCCCACGTTTTTTATGGACTCTTTATTTTTCCAGTTTTACTTACTTTTTCTCGTTATTAAGCTTTTTCTTGAGGTTCTCGATCTCTTTGTTGATATTCTCCTCTTCCTTCTTCGACTTCTCGATCTCCTTCACCTGGCCCGCGCTCTTCATCATGCTCGTCGCCTTCGCCAGCGCGTATTC